>JBMSQQ010000095.1:0-13013 GCA_049423385.1 Silvanigrellaceae bacterium
CATTAGTTTTGCTGACGTCCTTGCAGTTGTTGTCCTGCAGCAAGGTCGAGCTTGATTACACTCCAGCCCGATTCGACGTTGCCCAGGCTGTTTGGTTTGAGGGCGAAGAAACACTTTTTCTGTTTTGGAACGTGGGTTCTCCGTTGGGTTTGCGCCAGGAGAGTGTTGTTGAGGTCAGCTGGACCAGCGATGACGGAAAGGTCGACTGGATTGCGCCACAGTCACTGGCACAGGTTCATCTGCACGAAACCGTGCAGTGTGGAGCCGGGCGATTGTGTGGAAGTGCGAGTCCAAAATTGGCACGCGAACCTCGTTCTGCCCAGATTCGTGTTCGCTATCATCGTGATGGCCAGGTCGCATTGACGATTGTTCCAGAGACGTATGTGATCAGGAAGGGGAATGCCTTCCAGAACCGAAGTTTTATCGTCTATGGAGTTTTTGATCAGAGCAACACGTTGATTCAATGGCGTGGCAGGCATGTGTTTCCCGCACTGAGAAACGAGGACGCGACAGCCTTGGGCTTGCGGCGCCGATTCGAGGTGTCTGGTCAGACTGTTGGTGACATCAAGAACCTCTCTCCCGCCAATCCGTATCATTATGGTTCAGAAGCCCTGTGCCCCCAGGATTTTGCATCAGCCCAGCTGGATGCCCTTGTTCAAACCTCTGAACGTGCAGTGTTCAACAAGACTGCCCTGCTGCCTTCAGTTGCTGCGCGCGATTCCGTTTGTGCCATCGCGAAAGTCAAGGATGCGACGGGTGAATTTTCCACGACTGCCTGGGCTCGCAAGAACGCTGAAACCCGCTCCGCATTTGAAACGTTGCGCAGCCCTGTGAAGACGACCACGCCCATCGGATTTTTGCTTTTGCCGTGCCGAAGGACAATCTCGCTTTCGCACCTTGAGATGCAGAAGCAAAGATTGCTTCTCAACAATCCAACGGAAATTTGCACCGACGATTTTGTTCAGTCCAATTTCAAGGATCAGCTTGTTGGCCAACTTCAGCAACGCATCAGTGATGTGAGGGCAGCCGGCAACGACATGACACTTTATGTTGCCGTGCATCACGATGACAAGACGGGAGGACTTGTTCGCAAGCTCGAGGATGCACTTGCAGCTGTTCTGCCTGATGAGCGCTCTCGCGTGACTCCTCGGGTTTCTGGAGCCTTTGTGTTTGACTCGCTTCAACACATTGTTCTGGATCC
Source organism: Silvanigrellaceae bacterium (assembly GCA_049423385.1). Lineage (GTDB taxonomy): Bacteria > Bdellovibrionota_B > Oligoflexia > Silvanigrellales > Silvanigrellaceae > RFOM01. The sequence continues at coordinate 1,202 of JBMSQQ010000095.1, forward strand.
GCGCATCAAGAATCTTGTGCTTTGGTGTCCGGCAGCGTGGCTGGATGTGTCGGTGGATCCGTTGTCTTCACCCGACGAGTCGCAGCGGGCTTGTCCTGTCTTGCCGGACATTCCACCCCTGAACGTTGGTCCTGTGCGATTTTCAAGTCTTCCAATTTTACCTTCAAGACAGTCCTGGGATGATTTTGTTTCGAGGTTTTCGGCTGCCAATGGAGGTCGCATGACGTCCCTCGATGCGTTGGCTCCGCAGCGGACCGCAGTTTCCACCGATTTGCCGCTGGGTGATTACGGCTGGGTGACCTTTTTCAACAATGAACGGGTGAGTGCAAATGCAACCGAGGCGTTCAGTTATTGCAACATCGATTCCAACGATGCATCGCGCATTTACTTTCGAAGCTCTGCGGCACCCGACAAGCCACTTCCGTTGTCGAATTTGCCATCGGTGCATGCGACTGCTGCTTTGCCATCCTATGAATTGGGTTTGGCGTGGGATTTTCCTTTTCTTTTGAGGCTTGCTTACGAGTCGTTCGTTGCAGGAAGTGCAAATGCCGTGGTTGCGAGCGTTCCGTTCGGAATTTCTTTTTCGCAACAACAAAGTTATGGAAGTGCCGGTTGGACCCAGCAGGAATTCAAGGTTGCCGGTTCCCTTTTGCAATGCACTCGATTTTGCAGTCATCCGTACTTTGATGAAAAGGGAATCTACAATGTCCGTGGGTCATGGCGGGACAATTTGATGGTCTCTTGCTACAGGCCATTCTTTCCGCGCCCTTCAGACGGAGGATTTCCGGTTGACCCTTGATTGGCTTGCAAAATTGACTCTGCTTTGTCTGGTAGTTTCATCAGCAGCGCATGCGGCATCGGAAGATGCCTGGGTGCCGTTTCCCCAGTTGATCGAAAGAACAGTGGGAACTGCCGGAAAATCGGTTCGATTCGACTGGCGACGCAAGAGCCAATTGTTCTTTCTGGATTATGGTCAACCTGTTGAATACAACAACTTCGAGACTGAGCGTTTCGGGGCGTCCCTGTTTTTGCCATCGTCGAATTGGAGCTTTGGCTTTGGCTTGGCAAAGACCTTTGTTTCTTCAACTCCATCTTCCCGTGCAATTTCCCTGATGCCCTATCAGCAGCTGGGAAGGCCTGAGCGTTGGGAGATTCTCGCCGGTGCTTTTTTTCCGGTTGCGGAAGGTGTCACCACGCTTCGATTGCCGATTCTTCCTGCTGCGCAGATGGTTTTCTCCCTGGCAGCGGACTTTCGATATTTGATTTACCCAACATTGTATTCGGGTTCCGACCTCCCGGGAGGATTGAAGTCATTGCTCAAAATCCGCTTGAACAGCGATGAATTGGCTCGGCTTGGCGATATTGCCCTGCCGGGGATGAGGATTGATTCAGGAAAGGTGAATGTTCTGACGGGAGTGACCCTGCATCTCTACACGGCTGGCGGCTTTATCGTCAATTCCAAGGCAATGATCGCTTTGGGGCTGCTTGGAAGCGAAATGCCAAGGCACGCCGACTTTTCGTTTGGAATCGGTTATGCGCAATGACCGTTTGCGACAGTCAATTGCGCTCGTCATTGCTGGCGTCTCTGCCTGTTTTCCGGTGTCTGTCGCCGTTGCAGTTGAAAATCGCGATGTCGACCGCGAACTCTTGTTGGCTGCACGCGGTGCCTTTGCGGCAAAAAAATTCGAGGACGTTGCAAAAATCTGGTTTTTGAAAAACACGCTCGCAGATGTCCGAGGCAATCGCGTCGCAACAGAGGAGGCGATTTCTTCGGCGCTTTGGCTGGCCATGGACCGCTTGAGGTTGTGTCCTGAAGGTTTGCCTGCAGACCCCCATGGACTTTGGACATTGGCAGTACACAATATTGTTCTGCGCTCGCTCTATTCGCCGGAGAAAGAATCCTCGGGCAATCCCTTCGAAGCTTTCAATACGGGATTCCAACAGCGCAAAGTCTCGATCAGTGATGTTCTTTCGGCCGAGGAACTCCGGGCACTCAAGTTTGAGCCGGGCGATTGCTCGCTTGTCGAAACCATGCGTTTTGGCGGCATGAATTACTCAACATATTTGCGTTCAGATGTCGAAGTTGATCGGCCCACATGGGCAGGAATGATGCTGGATGCCTTGCAGTCGGCCCGCAGGCGACTCAAGGATGTTCGCGGGACTTCCGTGGTTGAGTCGCGCATTTTTGATCTGCAACTTTATTTGCTTGAGAAAACCCAGGGGAATCATGATCTGCTCGAGATTCTCAACCGCGCGGTGAAATGGACGGCCGCCGATTGGCTTGCATTGTCTCCCTCGCGTCGCCTTTATTTTTTTTCACAGGTGGATGCTGTTCAGCCCGACAGACACCGTAGCAATGAGATAGTCCTGGAAATCATTGATGGCTTGATACAGCAGAAGTCGGGAAGCGACCTCAACAGTTGGATTGGTCTCTACAGTCGTGACAAAACAAGTCGTGAATACCGCCAGATTTGGGATGGAGAGCGGGGAAATCGTTTGCTGTCTCTTGATTATGACAGCGGTTTCCGCGGGCGTTCGTCGATCTCGTTGAGACGCGGACTCGCTTCGCTTGAGAAAGGCGATGTGCACAATGCACTGCGCTATTTGGGTTTGACGATCAATTTTGCGGGACGTGATGAAACAGAGGCAGAGTCGACAACTGCACTTGCCAAACGGTGGATCAGTTACATTGCCGGGACCTGGAAAGTCACTGCAGATTTGGTCTCGGTATTGAAAGAGGTGCTGCCCAGGGATGCGTACACTCCAGTGTTCGAGGATTTGGCTTGGCGAGCAGCTTTTCGCGGAGATGGGTCATCATTCAAGCTCGCCTTTGGCCTTCTTCGCGACGGAAGCGCAGCGCACGGACGTGTGGAGCAGAGTGCCAGACTTTCGCGTGGTGAGGTTGCTGGCTTCGCAAATGAATTGAGCCGTCGCTTGCAATCCGAGCCCTACTCGGCCATTCGTTTTTGCAACCTTTTTCTCGACCGCCTCGAGTCCGAGGATGCCGCTGTCAGGAAGCGCCTGGTTCCTGTTCTGGAGCGATTGACTGTTGCCGATCGTATTGCTGTCCGGAAAGGCTCGCGAACCACTGTGGGGCTTGAAAAGCTGTCGCGACGTGCTTTGGAAATGCTTCGTGTCCTGCAGCCACAGATCAACGAGACCATGGTATCGAAATCCCGCGACTACGCTCCAGGAAGCGGGATCTTTGTTGGCAACGTCCGGCTGGCTCCCACGGATACTCTTCCATGGCCATTCACCGATCCCAACGTGAGTCCGCCCAACGTTTTCACCCCAATCGTCGCTCGTCCGGAAAGATGGATAAGCGATGGCCAAGAAGTCCTTGGCTGGATGATCGTGGAGTGACCCATGGACAAGCGAATCATGGATCCAAGGAAAAGCCAGCGTCCTCCGCGAAGTCACATCATGCGCACTGTCGCGAAAGCCCGCGAGGCAGCCAAGGATGCGCGCAACGCGCATCGGAAAAGAATTAAAAAGCAATTGGGCAACGAATCATCCCGGCGCCGCCGTCGAACCCTGTTTTTCATCGGCGCTGCCTTGATCATCATTTTACTGTCCATGCGCTGCAGCTGCAGCCAGCCTTCTGTTTTGCCGCCGGCGCCATCGGTATTGAAGTCACCCACCGCGAAGTTGGAACCTGCTGCTAAACCCTTCGAGAAGAAGGCCGTGGAAGGACGCATTCGTGGCGTTCGGCGCGATGCGTTTGCGGCGGGTGATGCGAACAAGCCAACCTGGTTTGAAACCTTCAGGCGGCAGGTTTTGGCGCGGAGTCCCCGCCTTGCAGAATGCTTCAAGGGTGCCAGTGTGCCAGGCGGCGTGCGTTGGACGGTTCGATTCAATACGCAAACCGGCGAAGTTTCGGATCATGCTCTGGAGTTTGTCGGCGCAGAGGGCTCATTGCCGGCAATTCAGCAGTCGTGCCTTGTCGAAGTTCTTTCGCAGCCGGGATATGCACCGCTCGATCCACGCGAGTGGGGTGGAAAAGGCAATATTCCAAAGCAGGCCGTGCCTGTGAGCCTGGTGATTGAGTTTTAGGAACTTTATTTTGCGCTGCCGACGCATCGGAAAGGTTCATTGTTGCGTCGGTCAGCCCAGCTCACCCAATTTCCGACGGCCCAGGCACCCTGTCGGTTGTCTGCCTTGAGGGTCACTGTCCAATTCGCCACAAGTTGATAATCGACCACCTTCGTGGTGCGCTCCAACGATCCCGATTGTGGATTTGGTTGAGTCTCGACTTCCACTGTTTTTGATTTGACCTTCAAACAAGAGCTAACAGAAAGTTGAGCCACAAACAGCTGCAGATATTAAATTTGGTCAAAATCAATTCCCTTGGGAAACGGTTGGACCTTGTCGTGAACCGTGTTCTGGTCTGCCTGGAGAAAGCCTGACAATCAATTGTTCAATGGCAAGCAAAGCGAAAAGCAATGCCAGTAGCCATGGGTAAGCGTTCAGCAAAGGGATGACTCTTTGTTCCCTCAGCTGATCGGGGCGCGAGAGAGGCTCCGATGTTTGCGCAGCAAATTTTGTCAGCTCAACGGGAAACAAGGCCGGGTTGGCAATCCATTCGCGTTCGCGCATTGTGCCATCGAACATGGGCCAAATCATGGGTTTGACAACCTGATTTGAGCCTTGCTTTGGCAATCCCGAGGTTTCATTTGTCTGCCATGCCAGGCCGACGCTCTCGTAGCGTGGTGCCCGCGCCGTTTCCTGGGCCGTGCTGCCTCCCACAAGGGCTTGCGAAGGAAACGCAGAACCAACGTTCAGCTTGTCCCATGCAATTGCTTCGAGGGTCAGGCGAGACAACCAAAAGGGCCGCCCCATCAATCCTGAAAAACCTTGGCCCACTCCTTGCAGCATGCTGTTTTCTGGCAGGCCTCCACGGCTTCGCACCAGGTGCAAGGAGTCGTCGCGGTAGAGTCGCGGACCTGCAAATTGTGGTGGACGCAATCCACTGTCCTGACGGCGTTGGAGGAATTCAACCATCCACTGAAAGAGTCGCTCGCTTGCATCTATTGCGTACACCCGGTGGGCTTTCTGGCTTGCGTTGTCGGCAGGATTCTGTGTGGCAAAGGTGTGCCAATCACCAGAAAGGATTGCCACCACCAACCCCTTGCCAACAGGATAAGCAACAATCATCGGCGACGGCTTCTCTTCGTCCGTTTCAGCAAGAACAAGGGCTCCTGGTTTTGGCTTGCAGCCAATCGCGTTTTGCCTTGTGACGATCTGACCCACCGCGGCTTCAAATTGCGACTCGGAAACAAAACGATTTTTTCCAACTCGCCAGGCACGCGCCTTGTCGAATTCAAATTCGGGAAAGTTTTCACAAGGACTGAGTTCCCGGATCCTTCCATCGGAACCCAGAAAACTCAAAGGCCCGGCTTGAATCACGAGCCGTCCACCGTTGTTGTTGACGTAGTCGTAGAGATTCTGCGTGTCATTTGAATTGAAGTATGAGTCGAACACAAAATTCTGCGCGAGGACGCCGTGAAAATTGGGCAGCTGAACGCCAAACAGTTTTTCAGCCGGAAACTCGATAAGCGAAAGTTGATTGCTCGGGATGGAAAGGTCGTCTGAAACTTCGCGCAAAATGTAATAGCTGAGCAGGTCGAGATTCGGCCAGAATTTGAGTTTCGTGCGCATGTTGCGCATGCTCCAGTCGGGTCCGACACCAATGTGCAACACGGTGGATTTCGAATGGACCACCGTGACAGGCACCGAGGCAACGTTGAGGGGAACAGGGCTGAGTTCCGAGGACAGCTGGGCTGTGAGGAGTTGTTGTTGTGCGCGGGTGAAATGTACAGGGATGTTTTCTATCGAATTGACAAGCCCATCTGCATTTGCGGTCACATTGATGGATTTGCTTGTCAGGAGAGACTCTCCACTGCGCACCACGACTTCAATGTTCTGGCTTTCGCCGGAATCCAAACGGCCGACGATTTCCAGGGAAAGCTGTGAAGGTTCACCCAGGAAGTTGAGTTGGGGGGCGCTCAATTCGGAGAGTGCCAGGAATTTTTCAGGGCTCCTGCGTGGTGGTGCCATTGAAAGGTCTTGCGGCTTGAGCAGCAGGATTTTTCGATTCCCTTTTGCGATTTTGAGAATCTCGCGCTGAAAGTTGCGTGCGGCAGGTCCCCAGAGTGCAGCTGTCGAAACGACGACCTGCTCGCCGGTGGCAGATTCAAGCTGGGCAATCAGATCTTCATAATCCTGAATCGGGGTTTGACTCATTGAGCCAAATTTTCTGAAATTGATGCGAACTTCGCTTTCAAGCGAAAGCTTGCTGCGCAATTGGCGAATAGCCTTGTTCTGCTCAAGGTCGTTCCACTTGAGACTCGCATCCGTCCAGACGGTCAGGTTTTTGGGTGGCTGTCTCTCCACCGATTTCTGGATGAACGGAATTGCCAGCGGAAGAGCAACCAGCAGCACGATGACAGCCCTGAGAAGGTATCTGATAATTTTTGAGGTCATCATGGTTCGAGTCCCAGATTGCGCACGCGATTGAGGATTTCGGGAAGCTGCATTTGATCTTCCTTGTAGTCGGTGGTCAACAGGGCGTACATCATGTTGATGAACGAGCGGCTGCGATAGTCATCGTCGCCTACAAAGCAATCTCCACCCTCGCTTGAGTAGGTCAAGAACCGTGCCGGCGTGACGATGCCCATCGGTGATTGGGCATTGACCTTCTTGCGCAGAGTGAGCAACAGTGTTCGTTCCGGTGAACAGCCATCGAACGAGGACAAAAGATAGAAACTTCGGTACAGGAGCCCACGTCGCTTTGGATTTTCCCACCCCAAGCCAATGCTCGGATCTGCCGTGCTCAACATCCATTCGGGAGTCTGTTTGAGGGTGATGCCCTCTGCGATGACAACTCCTCCGGATCGGATGTGTTGGGTGACCGGCGCGGCCTGCAATGCCTCAAGTGAAGACGTCCACCAGATTTCAGATGCACCCAGTCGACACGCGCCTGGAGTCAGCTCGGATGGCAGCTCTATGGTTCCGCGCCCGGCAAGCATGGCCTGTAGCTGACGATATCGTGCCCTGACGGGATCGGGAACTGTTGCATCGCACCATCCAATACGGAAAGGGTGAGAAACAATTTCGGGACGGTTTCCCGAAAATCTTTGCATGTTGCGTGAATCAAGCGGCAGTCGACCTTTGGTTTGTGCAAATGCCGGTTGCGCCCAAAAGCCGGACAACAGGATGCCCAAAAGCAGTGCCGCTGTCCTTCCAGAAAGATGTTGTTGATGTTTCTTGAATTGGAGGAACCACAAGGCGGCGATCGAGAAAAAGGCGAGGCAGCCACCCATCCACTGAAAAAGACTTGTCGATGAAGTTTCGCGGTTTTCAATCTCCCGGCCAATTTGGGATTGTGGGAAAAGCTGTTCAATTTCGGCAATGGAAAGCGACTCCGAAATACGCTCCGATGGAGGTGGTTCAACCAGAACCATGTGGTCATCCCGCTCACGGATGAGCAGTGAAGGACGAGGTTCGATGGCAGAATTTTTATCTTCAACGATGCGTGCCTTGAGGTTTTGACCGTCGATGATGTAGCGGAAGCCAGGATTCTGTAATTGCTTCTGTTCCTCGAACCATTGCGTCCATTCGTCTGGATTCCTGAGCTGGAGCACGCTCAACATGGGTGAATTGTTTTTGAGCCGACCGCTCAGCGTCGACCACATTCCTGCCCATTTCCCCCAACGTCCAAGCTCACCGTTTGGCGCAGCACCGCTGGTGCGCAGGTAAACCACGGGAGGCTGGGCAGACAACGCAAAAGCCATCGGTGTGCCATCGGCAGCCTTCAAGATGACGTTGCTGTTTTCGACTCCAGTCTGGGAAATTGGTTTGGCACGTGGCATTGTTCCGTTGCCTTTGAGTTGCCATGGAAAAATCAGTTGTGCGGGTGGCAAAGGCAACAACGGGAGTCGAACCGTGGGTTGATTGGCATCGAGCTGCACCGCAATATTTTCCAAAAGTGTTTCCGTCCCTGCAAGTCGGGTGTCGGCGATATAGACGAGAGCGTCATTTTCAGGCGAGAAACCCTCTGGAGTCCAATACATTCCTTGCTGAAAAAGTTCACCGGCAACAGTTTCGTTCACCGGAACAACCCAGATGGACGCACGCCGGTATTTCCACGGATCCGAGCCATCAAGCGCATTCGAACTCGTGGAACTCTCTGTCGAGCGACAAGACATCGGACGAATCGGGACGTGAAAGAATTGCGCATAGGCACGCAGGTCAGACAATCCATCGAGTTCGCTGGGCCCAGCGACCGACAAAGTGCACGTTGTCATCAACGGCGCTGGGCCGGATGACACGTTTCCGGTTTCTTCGCCGGTTGATTCCGAGCTGCTGATGATTGCCAGTTTTGGAATTTTTGAACTTTCGTTTTCACCGGGATCCTCGTCCTCCAGAAACAGTGTCGGGCGAGCTTGCCTTGGAATGCGGCCAGCGAGTGCCGGATCGATCTTCAAAAGTTGAGGTGTGCCTGGCATGACTCCTGAGTTGTTTTCCTGATTGGCCGCCTGCCACAGCATGGCCAACTCCTCTGGCACCAATGGAGTTCTGTTGATGACTTGTTTGCGGTCTGCTTCGCTGGTGGGTGTTAGAATCACGCCGACTGACAAGAACGACGAGGCGAGCGAGGCCAACGGATGAAGAGTCTCGGCTTGTGCATCGGTGACCAGGGTCAGTCGCGTTTCTGCGACGTTGAGTTTGTAATTCTTTTCCAACGATTGGAGCAAACGGCGTCCATCCAGTGGTTGTGAAAGTGCCGTTGGTTTGGACAGCGATGCCAGAAGGTGTTCCTCGAGTCCCGATGCAGGAACCTTTATCAGTTCAAAGGTCGGCATGGGAATTTTTTCCTCATTCAACTGGAATCCGGATTCGATGAAGAGGTATTCGGAAAGATGCAGATTTTTGAGTTTCTCGAGGACAACTTCGCGTGCGGTTGCCGAGGCTCGCAATGAACGGATGTGTGAAATTGTCGGGTCGAACCAAACCAGGCCATCACCTTTTGAACGAAGCGACGAGGCGTCCTGTTGCTTCGAGAAATAGGCAAGAGCAGCTCCGGCAGTGAAAAGCAGTATAGCCAACAATTCCCACCAGACAGGTGGCTTGGTTTTGATCCTGTCCAGGTGCTTTCGACTCAAGACTCCCAAAAAGTAACTGGGAATCCTCATGGTCTCGGGGTTCAATCTCTGGATGAAGAGGATGCCTATCGTCACCAGTGAAACCAGCGAGGACAGCAGAATGATGTTGATCATTGTCGCACCTGCGGACCTGAGAGTCTGATTGAGAGTTCGCGGCTCAGGTGATCCACGTCCTCTTCCGGATTTGTCGACAAACATGTCCAACCGACGTTTTGCAGACGTTCATGAAGGTCTGCAAGCTGCGCCCGAAGGTTTTCAAAATAGCCGGGGCCTGAGTGCCATTGGGTGCTTTGAGGCGACAGGGAAGGAGTCAACTCTTTGCTGTCCGGAGGTATGAATGCGAGTGAATTGTTTTCATTGTCGGGCAACGTATCGGCTGATTCCAGTGGGTCACGAACCACTACCGCCATGCCTCGGCGCACGCGTATCAGGTTTATTGCTGCGGTCAGGTCGCGGGCAGATGCAGCCATGGATGACGGATTGAACAAGACATCACTCACAACGTAACAAAATTGCGATCGTTTGATTCTGGCTGTCAGCCGAGCCATCTGTTGCCCAAGCTCGCGCTCGTGGATCACGATGATGTCGACCTTTTGCGCGTTTTGTTCGTGGAGCATCTGCAACATTCCGGCAACAGCCCAGGCCAGTTGGTGTTTCGTGGGCAGTTGTTCAGAGGATCTGAAATTCATGCTCGGGTAGTTGTGGACGACAATGCTGACGTGAAACCTTCCGGGCGAAACGTCTGTGCGGGTGAGCAACTGATCCTGCAAAAGCCAGTGCCGCAACGAGACGCTGCGCATGGGATCACCTGATTCATAAGGTCTGAGTCCGAGTCCAAGACGGTTTGGGCTTCGCTGCGGATGATAGTCCAGCGCAGCTTGTAGATGTCCACGCATGGAGCGCAGCTTGCAACGGATTGTCGCAGGAATGGCCGCTCCAGGGTTGCGCACATGGAGAGTGTCTGTGTTTTGCGGGAAGGCTGTACAGAGCTCGGCTAATTTCATATTCTCGCCATGGTAAGGGTTTGCGAAAATTGAAAAGCAAGTCGAAGGGAACGTCAACCATGACGCCAGAGTTGGCCCGGGTGTTGGGCGAGGCGACGGTGCCGGATTTGAAGGACGACCAAGCGCTGTTGGCGAACATTTCCGATGCCTGCGCGATTGTCAGCAAATACATGCATCCGAGTCCATTGCGTTATTCGAACTGGCTCAGCGAGGAGCTGGGGATTCCCGTTTGGCTCAAACTTGAATGTTTGAATCCCAATGGATCTTTCAAGGTGCGCGGTGCACTCGTGGCGATTGCCAGACGATTGCTGCACCATGATGCATCAAAAGGTCCATTCAAGGTTTGTGCCGCCTCTGCGGGCAATCATGCACAGGGTGTGGCTCTGGCAGCAAAGCTCATGGGTTGCGAGGCCCACATTTTTCTTCCCAAGCGCACGCCGCTCGTCAAGCGCAGCGCAACAGAACGATTGGGTGCCAAGGTGTACCTTGTCGGGGATGTTCTTGAAGAGGCATTTGAAGCCGCCCTTAAATTTTCCCATCAGGAAAATGCGCAATTTCTGCACGCGTTCAATGATTTTGATGTTGTGTTGGGGCAGGCCACATGCGCAACCGAGATACTTCAGCAATTTGCGGTTGAGTGTCCGAATGTTCCGGTGGGTCAGCTCGATTTTATTGGTTGTGTTGGCGGAGGCGGATTGGTTTCCGGAGCTGGTTTGGCGTTTCGACTTGCGAAAGCGGGGCGTGTTTTTGGTGCCGAGCAGGAGTTTTATGATTCCGCGGCCCGGAGTCTGCACGAAAAGCAGCGCCTGCCCGTTTCCCACTCCGGCAAGTCGACGATTGCCGATGGCATCGCTGTCCGCCTGATTGGCAACCTCAATTACGAGATCATGTCGCAGACGCTCGAGCGGGTATTGCTTGTCAGCGATGACGATATTGTTGCGGCGTTGCTGGGGCTCGTGGAGCGTGAGCACGTGGTTGCAGAGCCCGCTGGAGCGGCGGCCATTGCCGCGGCGCGCAAGAATCCCGGCGTTTTTGAAGGTCGGCACCTCGTTCTCACAGTCAGTGGTGGCAACATCGACCCACAAATGCTCTCGAGGGTCATCACCCGGGGATTGGGTGTCACGGGGCGTATGCTCAAGATTACGGCACGCATCGGTGACAGGCCCGGCCAGTTGAAGCATTTGCTGGAAAAAATTGCCAGTGTCGACGCAAACGTCCTTGAGGTTTATCATGACCGGACGTACGCCCAGGTCAATGTCGGCGATGTTGAAGTCGAGTTTGCTTTGGAAACGCGTGGATTTGAGCACCAATACGAGTTACTGGAAGTTCTCGAAGAGGCTGGTTTCAGTCCCAAGATCAGGCATGGTGCTTGATTCGCAGAGTCAACCAAGGCTTTGCAGGGCAGGTGGCTGAACCCGAGGGAGTTTTATCTCAATGACGCAACTTGTTCATCCGGAATGCTACGACGTGCTGATTGTCGGCGGTGGGCCCGTCGGGCTTTTTGGCGCGTACTATGCGGGCCTGCGCGACATGAAGGCCCGATTGATCGATCGGCGGCATGAATTGGGTGGACAGCTGACGGCCATTTATCCCGAGAAGTGGGTTTATGACATTCCAGGCATCCCGGCCATCCGTGGAAAGCTT
>JBMSQQ010000096.1:0-12974 GCA_049423385.1 Silvanigrellaceae bacterium
ACGAGAAGTCTTTTAATCAGTAAGAACTTTCTCACCTATGAACTTTTCAAAGAACACTGCTCCGTTACCGGAGCGCTCGGGGTGGTATCACCGGGGACAAAGGTCGTCAATGGTGAGTTGAGAAAAACTGGAAAGGCCATTTCAAGCCCTTGCGGGACTTCATTTTATCCCAATCATTCTGGCATACTAAGAACAATTGTTCACCACTCATCTGGCCATCCGGACCTGCACAAACGTGAGCCTCCGGAATCGGGTGATTCGTCGCCACCTCATCGAGGTTCCCATGCGCTCGCGATTTTCCTCGAAGCATTCCATTTTTTGGGTTTTGCCTCTGCAGGCCGGGCTTTGCAGTCAAGAGCGAGGTTTTTGCTGAATTTGCGACCTCTTTTATGAAGCTTCAAGACAGCAGCGACAGTGAAAGCGGAAAAATTTATGCGTCCCTCTTCTTCAACCCTTATTTTTATGATGTGCATCTTGCCGATCTGGCAGACACCTTGAACAATTCAAATCAGGTTCTTCAAAAAAAGAAGAGCACCGCGGCATTGAGTGATTCAATGAATTTGATGACCAGCTTGAAGGGTATATCCAGATTGATTTCCTGCGCGGAGAAACAGACTCGGAGAATTACACCTTGGCTTTTCCATACTCCTGGAATCCAACCCTCTCCACTGAGCTCGGAATTGAATTCGCAACGACCGCCTCTTCAAACACCTGGAGTATTTTGATTGCGGTCAGCACCTCTCTTGGGGAATCAACCGAGAACGTTAGAGCTGAAAGCCAAAGCCAATGAGGGCTTCCTGTTCGTGTGGCTCGGTTTTGGGAAACTTGAGAAAGTAAAAATTGTATTCAACCGTCGCGGTGAATGCTTTCAAAAGACGTGCGTTGAAGCCGGCCGTTGCCATCGCGTTGTAGCGAATCGGATCATGAATGGACGTTTTGGTGTTGGTCGCATTGTCGGTGACGTTCACGAAGCGTTCGCGCGCCCTGACCCCCGCACCAATGTTCAGGCGTAAAAAGTTTCCAAGTCGGGGCTGCATCGTCAACTTTGCCTGACCCACCCTTTGCTCTTCACTGTATTTATAGGTCGCATCCTGTGCGTTGGGATCAACATTTGCATCGGTTGTGAAATCGATGTCACCATACTCGTCGCGCATGGCAACCGTTTTTCGGGTTTGGTCGAGTTTGTTTGTTCCGCCTTGGATCTGAAGATGAAAAAGCCTTGAGAGCTTCACGCTCAAGCGAAGGCCATATGTGGTTCTTTGGGCGACGCTCTCTTCAGTGGCTTCCGTGGTGGAGGCCTTCTTGCCAACCTGGCTCGGCTTGATCGCCTTGGTCGAGCTCACGGATGCATAAGGGACAATCTGGATTGCTCCTGCAGCCAAAGCCGTTTCGCTGACGCCCGACAACATGCCAACAAGAATACTCAAAATCGATACTCTGGCTGCCATTTTGAAGCTCATGGCATGTCCCTCCTGAATTTGACTCAGGTATCGGCAAGGAGTGACCGAATACTGAATGCAGGGCTGCCAAAATGTGGACGGAACCTTTTGACCCAGTTCAGAAATCAGCGGAATATGGAGAGGATAGAAAATGGGTTCAGGGGCGATACATTGAGTAGAATTGTATTTTGCGACAGCGATCTTCGCGCCAAACTGCATTACGCCCACATCGATGCGATCGAATTGGGGGCCAATGATTGCAGCTTTGAATTTATTGAAGATCAGCCCACATCAGCCATTTGCCACGAAATGCAGGAAGACCAGGAGTGCTTCTACATCGTTGACCCCGTCGGACTCCTGAACGCCGTTCAAAAATTCGGCTTGAAATTGGACCACCGCACAATTGTTCTCATGTCTGAAAAAGACAATTCAATTCTTGCTCCCATTGCTCCTCTTCTTGGGAATCTGCGTTACGTTCTGGGCGCTCCCAATCCATCCTTGTTGCGTGGTTTCGTCGCCTCGGCTCTGGAGTTTGAACTCAGCAAGCAGATCCGGGGCATTGTTCCGCGCCTTTTGAATCCGCACGGATTGCAGTCACGCTCGATCGTTTTGAAAGACATTGCGATACGCTCGAAGGTTCAGGAGTCGGTTGTTGAGTTTTTTGCCGAGCAATTGCAGATACACAAGTCTTCACTCGTTTCCGGCATCAACAGCTACCCTAAATACATGGGCGACGTGGTCGATGAATTTCTGATGAATGCCATCTGGGACGCGCATCCCACCCGCAGAATTGCCGACCGTTCAATTCCACCGCACCTGGATGAGGGAGAGCAGATTGAAGTTGATTGCCAGTGCGACGGTGCCAATCTGACCTTGTCGGTCACTGATCATCATGGAACTTTTCCTGCCTCTGCTTTCGGCAAACCGGTTCGGTATGCACTGGGCTTCAAGGATGAGCCTCAATTGAATGAGGGCCCCGGTGGCGCAGGCCTTGGACTCCTCATGACCCTTCAGAAGGTCGCAGCCCTTTCCATCGAAGTGGAAGCTGGCCAGATTACCCGCTCTGTGGCACTCTTGCGGGGGGATCAGCCGCTGCGCGAGATGCAACGGCGTCCGCGTTCTGTGTTGATTTTCGAAAAGAGATAATCATGTTCCAAGACAACTCGCATGTTCTCGATCTGCTCGACGCTTTCGAGCGGTTCACGGAGGATTTCCCTTCCGACATTCCATGGTGTGTCGATATCGGACCCAAATCAGCACCTTTCACAACTGTCATCGGCTCGGCAATTCACGGCAACGAAACCGGAAGCATCCCAGCTGTTTTGGCAATGCTCGGAGAGCTCGCAGAAGACGCCTCGCGCTTGAAAGGCAGATATTTGTTTTTCATTGGCAACCCAACCGCAGTCCGCGCTGGCACGCGTTTTATCGAGCGTGATCTCAATCGTTGTTTTCAATTGACGGATTCTTCGACTCTCGAAGGCAAGCGTTCACACGAGATTGCAAAAGCATTGTCTGCAGCCGACTTGTTCGTCGACTACCACCAAACGAACCAGCCCGCGGTTTTTCCCTTTTTCACATTTGCTTGGCACGAGGAGTCCTACTTTTGGGCCAGCCATATGCAGGCTGCGCAGCATTTCGTGACGCGAGACATGCGGATTGCATTCTCGACGGAAGGAATGTGTGGGGACGAGTGGCTCAGGTCGCGTGGCAAACCAGCAGTCACACTGGAACTGGGCAAGGCTGGATTGTCTCATGATGCGCATCAGTTGACTCTCAACAGTCTGCGCCGCGTCATCGGGTTTGTTGAAAATGAATTGGAACACAATCGCAGGCCGATACCTTCGAAACCATCGCCTGCCGATGACCTTTTGTTCTTCGAAGTGGCAGCCAAGATTCCCTGGCCCGGAGAAGATGCTTCCCTGCTTCCGGGGTATGAAAATTTTCAACACGTCACCGCCGGAACTCTTCTCGGTTTTTCAAGACCCGGCGAAAAGATCCTCAGCCCAATGGATGGATTTTTGATGTTTCCGAAGTACCCCAAACGAGGTCCCGACGGAAAACCGATTGATCCACAGGGAGGCGACATCGTGCAGATCATTCGCAAACTGGAAGATCATCCTCGAGTTCTCTGGAACTGATTCAAAGAAAATCGACACAAGCCGCGGTTTGCCAAGATTCAATTTGGAAACTTGTCACGGTGCAACAACCGCTGCGGCTTTTTCAGCGGTTGGCGCTGGATTGCCCTGAGCCTGCTTCTCCTGCTTGAGCATCAACTCCTGAAATGCTGCATTAGCTTCGGAATTCGAAGCGAGCAGCTCGCCCACCTTCTGCTCCAGCCCCATGCAATACATCAATCGAGCGAGGAGCACTGTGGCATCATCTCCTTTTTGAGTCTCGGCAAGAACAGCAATTTCGTCGAGCTTTTCCAATTCACCGAGAAAAAGGATTTCCTCCCAGACTTTTCCCTGCCAATTCGGAAATTGCTCGCGAATCTTTGCAAAGACCGCAAGACACTGTTCATATATGGAAAATTTCCTGAGAAAAAATGCGTATTCGGACAGCATGCAGAGATCGACTTTCTCGGTCTTCATAAGAGAATCGAATATCGTCATCACCTGTGAGCCCAGGCCCTGCGCATGGCTCAAATGAATTCTTGCCAAATCCAACTTTCGCTTGAATCGGACTTCTTTCTTCAATGCAAGAAGTTCATCTTCGGCTGCCTTGAAATCCTTCTTCAGAAAGGAAAGCGCATAACCGTGGGCGTGCTTGAGATTGATGTCGTCGTTCTTGAACAGCAAAGGCTTGACGACGTCGGCCACCTCGAGATGCTGCACAGGTTTATGAACAACCCCGGCGAATCCCAGACTCTTGTGACTGCGGGTAAAACCCTTTTCGTCATTGGACACAATCAGGACACACTGCAGTAGCTGATTCCCTGGCATTCGCGCAATCCGCTCGAAAAGACGCATTCCGTCCTGAAACTTGGGATCGTGATCAATGAACAGGATTGGCAGTTGGCTTGCATACACCACGTTGGAGATATCCACGGGACTCAATGTGCAAAGCACCTGGTTCAAGCCTATTTTGCCGAGAGACTCGCGGAGTTGGCGGACAATTGCATGATTTCGCTTTTCGTCCGTCAATACGACAGCACGCTGCTGAATCGACACGTGGCCACGCTCCTGCGACGTCGGGTTGAATGATGTTCAACCTTAGGCCAACTTGAGCAAAATTGCAGGTGATCAATTGTTCGCGTGGTGTTCAATTCAATGACAGTCAGCTCAAAACGGATGGACTTCAGGCATCCGCAACGCAGAGCGACAGTCCCTCTGCCAACACGTCGCGCGGCAAATGGCGACCAATAAACACCATTTGAGTTTTTCTTTCCTCGCCTGCCAACCATTCCCGATCGGGGGAACTGCCGACAGTCATGTGAACGCCCTGAAATACAACCCTCAGTGGATTGTCCTTGATGTTGAGAACGCCCTTGCTTCGCAGAACCTGCTCGCCCAACTCGTTGACAAGCAGCGCCATGAACTTGTTGAGTTTGTCCAGATCGAGTGGACGTTTTTCCTCGATGTAGATGCTCTGGATTTCGTCGTCGTGTGTGTGATCATGATATTCAACCATGATTGACGGATCGATTTTAACCCTATCCTGCAGATCGAAAGCGGAAATTCCAAGAACATCCGAAATCGGCAAAGAGCATTTTTGGGTTTTGAAAAGTTTCGCAACGCCATTGATTCCACGAATGGTCTGTTCAACGTTTTCAATTTTCGCAGCATCCACGAGATCTGTCTTGTTGAGAACAATGACATCAGCGAAGCCGATTTGATCCTGGGTTTCACGCACTGTCTTGAGATTCTTTTCGATGTGGAATGCATCGACCACGGTGAGGATCGCATCCAGATAATAATTTCTCTGAAGGTCTTCATCCATGAAGAACGTCTGGGCCACAGGACTCGGATCAGCCATACCTGTGGTTTCAATCACAAGATGATCGAAATCGACCTTGTTTTTGAGAAGGTCCTTGGCAACGCGCGTCAGGTCGCCGCGCACAGTGCAGCAAAGGCAACCGTTGTTCATGACCTTGAGTTCTTCACCGAGCGTTTGCACAACCAACTCGGAGTCGAGGTTGACATCGCCAATTTCATTGAGCACCACGGCAATTTTTTTCCCGTGGGATTCGGTCAGCATCCGGTTGAGCAATGTTGTTTTTCCAGATCCCAGAAATCCTGTGACAATTGTCACTGGAATTTCTTTTCCTCCAACCGATGAATCAGGGTTTTTGGGTGCATTCCGTGTCACAAACATAAGGTCCTCCGGGTCAATCCGACCTCCCATAGCCGAGTGTCGGCATTTGGACAACAGGCATCAGCTAAAGTCCGAGGCACAAAAGCCGAATCTGAAGACAGGGAAATGTGAGTCCCAGACAGGGAGGGTCGAATGAAAAAGAATGCACTGATTTTGGCTTTTGGCGTGATGTTGGTGGCCCCCGTGACAGTCAGTCTTGCGGCCAGCAACAAGGACCGGATTGGCCTTGGAACCCGCAAAACCGAGTCGCAAACTCCTCAAGCTACCGAAACCAAACAATATTGCACTGAAACCACTGCAAAGATTCAGCCCGGCAGGGGCAAGGAAGTCAACCAGTCCGACGCTCAGAGTCAGGTTTGTCAAAGCGCACCGGTGACCCGCTCGGCAGACGAAGTCCGGTCAGAGACACGCAAAGTCGAGAGAGAGCCAAACAACTGATCAGTCTGAATTTGGTGCTCAACCCACCAGACTCTCTTCCCAAGGGAAGATGATCTTTCCCTCTCCCTTCATTTGCAATGCACATTGGCGGAGGCGCTCACAAGCCTCCGTCTTTTGCTTTTGGGTGATCTTTTTCTCGGGTGCGAGAAGGCACTCGATGTCTTCGCGACGACGCTTTGAAAGACCCGAAAGATAGATATTTTGAACCGCAACCGGTTCACCACGCAAAAAAGCCCCAATGTCTGAATCCTTCATCTGCGACAGCATCAAAGCCAAATGAGCAGGCAACAATTCGGAAAGCCTTTCAACTGAAAGCAAACCTCCTTCGAGAAATTGCGCCAGCGAAGGTTCACGTGCACCAACTTCCGCAAGAATTTGTCCGCGCGTCTCTGAATCGAGCGCTTGAACGAGCGCAAGAACACGAGCTCCACCGCCGACTCTTTGGCCATATCGCCCTGACGATGTTTTCACGCGCAAGGCCTCGAGATCGGCTTCAAGTTCATCGAGGACCATGGCATCAAGAACCTTTTCCTTGGCGAGATTCATCAACACCCGCAATTGTTTCTCTGCAGGAAATTCCCGGAACAACTTCGCCGCCCGATCGGCCTGGAGGGAGCCCAGCACCGCTGCGGAAACAGATTCAATCTGGGCACTGAGATGATCAACAAGTATCCAATCGGGAATGTCGTCACAAATTTCCTCAACGCGCGAGTCCCTCGGAAATTCGATACCGGCAAAGGCTTTTCCACGGATCAAATCAGCCGGGCTGATGCGGGTTTCTGTTTTTTTGAATTTGCTTATGAACTCTTCACAGATCTCTTTCACGTCTGTATCGCTCAGGCGTTTGTCGACAACCAACGAGCGAATGATTTTGGCTTGCTCGGAGCCAGACAACTGCGCGAACAATTGAGCTGCAAGTTCGTGCCCCAGAAGAGAAAGTACGACCGAAGCCTTGTCTGCCTGTGAAAACCCCATGCCCAACTCCGCCTCAAATACCGGTAAAACTCTCCAACACGGGTTTTTTCGGCTGAAACAAGGCGGAAGTTGAGCGGCTTTTTAATGTTTGAGGAAGTTGAGAAAATCCTGCAAGACCCTCAAAAAAAAGCAAAATTCAGCTGTCACATGAAGGAATAAGGATCGACGTCCACCTTCATCAGGTGCTGATACTCCTTGCGGCCGATGAGTTCCATCGGAACGAGTTTGGCTGGATGGATGTCCTTGCGGGCGGCGATGACAAGATGCACCCGAAAGCTGCCTTTCAGTTTGGCGAGCACCGCCGGCATCGGGCCCGTGAGGCGAACGTCCTTGGGGCTGAGGTCGTGCTTCTGCCATGCCTCCGTCAACGACTTTTGCACGGCGGCTGCCTGTTGCATCAATTGCAGTTCGTTTGAATGTTGCATCTCGATGAGAATCTGCCGACACACCGGCGGATGCCAACCCAATTCGCGCATGTTCAGTTCATCTGTCAAAAACCGATCGACTGCACTCTCCAGTGCAAGACCCACAACGGGGTGACTTGCACCCAGCGACTGAACCGCAACGATACCTGGCAATTGTCCTCTTCCAGAACGTCCTGCAGCCTGGCAAAGAAGCTGAAAAGTTCTCTCGGCGGCACGATAATCCGGAACAAAAAGACCATCCTCCACGTTGAGGATCACCACGAGCGTCACCCTGGGAAAATCGTGGCCCTTCGACAACATCTGGGTGCCAACAAGGCATTGGGTTTCTCCAGAACGGAACCTGGACAAGATGTTCGACAGACGGGTTTGACTCGTCAGCACGTCGCGATCGAGGCGATCGACCACAAGACCAGGCACCCGTTCGACAAGCTCCTGTTCCATGTTCTGGGTTCCAAGCCCCATGTGCACCAACTTTGAACCACCGCAGGATGGACAGGTGGACAATGTGTTTCTCGAAAATCCACAATAATGGCAGAGCTCTCTTGCACCGCGGGAGTGCAAGGTCGTGCTGACGGAGCAATGCGGGCAGCGCAATGCTTCACCACAATCCCCACAGAGCGCGAATTGTGCAAAACCACGACGATTGAGAATCACCATGCTTTGTTCGCCTTTTGCATGGGTCTGCGCAAGGAGATCAACAACTCCCGGCGCAATGATGTGTCCATCGAACGAGAACTGGGAGGACCTCACAACACCCCGCTTCAAGCCACCCGTTGAATGAATCTTGGGGCGAAACTGGAAGACTTCAACTCGGGTTGACTGGCGCGAATGCTTCGATTGCAGATGAACAAGGGAATATCGACCTTTTTTTGCATTCGAATATGATTCCAGCGACGGTGTTGCCGATCCCAGCAGACATCGGGCGTTTGCAAGCTGCGCCCTTTTTACTGCGACATCACGCGCATGGTAACAAGGAAATTCCTCGCATTTGTAGCTTTGCTCATGCTCCTCATCAACAACAATCCAAGCCAGGTTCTCCACAGGTGCGAAGACGGCAGAGCGCACACCCAAAACCACCTTGGCTTTGCCTTCGGCAACCCTGAACCACTCGCGCTCGTGTTCAACGGGTGTGAGACCAGAATGAAGAACAGCCAGATCATCCGGAAAATGTGCACGAAATCGATCACACATTTGCGGAGTGAGCGCAATTTCCGGAACAAGAATCAACGATGACTTTCCCTGTTGCAAAGCGTCCGCCACCAGATGCAGATAGACCTCTGTCTTGCCACTGCCGGTGACGCCCTGCAGCAGGGTCGTTTGATTGGCTGCGGAGGACTGCAACACTTGCAACGCAGAAAGTTGCTCGGGGTTCAGCGTTTTGAGCGGAAGCGCAGCAGCAGCGGCAGCAGCAGCAGATGCCGTTCCGCTGGTTTTTGCGTTTTGGGTTGTTGGTTTCAGCTCATCCGACGTTCGACGTTCTTGTTTTTCGCTGCGCCGCTGCCGTTTGGCATGCGCTGGCGGACTCCACAGGAAGCCTGGTCCGGCCAGATGAATGGCTCGCCCGAGAGGTGAAAGATAATAGCTGCAAACCCACCGGATGAGATCGAGAACCTGAGGCTTGATGAGTGGACAGTTGTCGACCAATCCCATCACTGGTCGACATGCAAATTGAGGTTTCGCGCACCATTCCAGAAAGACACCCACCAGAGTTCTGCCCTGGACGGGCAAATAGCAAAGCCTGCCAGGACTCAATTGATGACGAAACTCTGCAGGAACGATGTACGTCAACTCGTGAGACGTCGCATTTGCAACCGCAAACAAGCCGTACTCTTTCGGTTCCAGCGTCATTTCCACGTTTACACTTCCCTTCCAGGAGACTCGATTTCGGCAGAATGCTAGGCTAACAAAGCATCATCAGGCGCGACAAGTGCGAAGCCCAGGAAAGGATCCACGTTGCAAGTCCATCCCGAAACTCTCCAGTACGCGTTTTTCGACGTCGATGGCACAGTCATCGCCAGGGATTCATTTCGAATCCTGATGCGGGAAATGATTCTCAAGGGGAATCCCATCCGCATCGCGATCGCCTTCGTTTTGTGCGTTATTCTGTCTGTTGGCAAATTCATGGGCATCGTCGGCAAGACCCAGTTTAAAAGTGCGCTTTTGTGGAGCGCAACCGTGGGAATGACTCCCCGACAGTCATTGACCAAGATTCGCTCGGTTGTGAATGAATTCGTCAAACCTCTTTGGTTTGTGGAAATGGGCGGAGAACTCGAACGTCTTCGCAACAATGGAATGAAGGTGTGCTACGTGAGCGCCTCGGGTGAATACTGGCTGCGGGTGCTGCTGAAGGACATGGACCCGGGCGCAAAACTGATTGTCGGATCGCGTTTGATGATATTCTTCGGAGGAGTGACTCTCCGCGGACCCAATTGCCTCGGAGATGAAAAAATTCGTCGACTGCGTGCTCTCTTGCCGGCCGACACCATCTGGAGCTGCGCTTACAGCGACCATCGTGCCGACCTGCCCTTGCTGCTTGCCAGCCGAAACAGGGTTGTCGTGAACCCGACACCCCGCAACCTCAGGGCCTTTCAGAATGCTCTTGGTTCGGATGGGTTCACTGTCGCTCATTGGACACCCACGCAAGAAAAACGCAGCCAACAATTAAAGAATAGTCAATAATAGCGAAGGCTTACTTAAAAGCACTTTTGTAAATCGCTCAACTTGTGAGCCCGCCTTCCGATGACACACCAATCCGGAAGTGACAGGGAGTTTCTGCGATGGCTAGCAACCGAAAATGGACTCTGATCGTCGGCATAGGCTCGGCCCTGCTTGGCGTCGTTGCAACCCTGGTCTTCCAGGACAGCTCGAGCGGCCCAAACCAGGCCAAAACCCTGCAAAGAAAGACTGATGCCTTGACTCCACCAAAGCCGGTGTGGGCAAAAATGCCCGAATCGACGAAGGAGAGTTCAAACGCTGCACCCGTGGAAAAGCGGGTTGATCAGGGAGCGGGAAATTCCCCTCTTCCCTCGTTGGAAAATCCGCCTGCCGTTGCCAAGGTTCGCGAGGAAGCAAATCAAAACCCGCACTCAACACCACAAGCCTTGCTCGCATTTGCGGAAGAGATTTCTGTCAGCATGCAAGGCGCATTTGCCGATCGAGAAACTCGGTACACGGTTTCCCGGCAACTGATGGCCTGCGCCCGAGACAGCCAGGCCAAAGGTTCAGCACAAGCGGCACGAGCGCTGTGCTTGTTCAATCTTGAACGACTCAAGGAGCGCTACCCGGACGAACTCACTCCATCGTACCAGACGCTGCTCGCCGAATTGCCTGATGACTTGATATTCGTGGCGGGAGTCACACGGCCGAACGTGGAGAAATAAAATGAACAACAAATCACTTTACAGCTCGTTTGCGCTCGTAGCCGCCACGGTCGTCATGGTTTCCGTTGCAAATATCGGCTGTAAAAAACTCAAGGAACAACTCGAACAGCCCAAACTGCCACCACCACAAACAGGCATGGCAGAGCAAGTGGCTCCAACCCTGGACATCAATCTGGACGCAGGGCTTACAGAAAAAGAAAGAACGCTGTTCAGGGAAGACATCAAGTTTCTGCAGTCGATCAGCTTCAAATCGACAGCCGACAGTTACTTTTTCAAGGCGTTTGCCCCGAATGGAACAATCGACCTGTTGAAGTTCGTCGACGACCGCATCGGCTATATTATTGGCATGAACACCACAATCGATTCCCGATTCAGCTACACAGCGGAAACCGGCAACAATTCCGGCAAGGCTGTGACGATCGCTACCAATATCGGAACAGCTGTTTGGCTTGAAACTGTGGCGCAAAAACGACCGATCGAATTTTTCATCAACAACACATCAATACCTGTGAATGATCCGCGCATCGGAATTGTGAGGCTTGCAGAGGGCTACACCAACTACGATGGCGAGGGTCGACCGATGAACCCGGTTGCCCGCACGGCAGTGTTGATACATGAGGCCCGCCACAGTGATTGCACAGGTGGATTGAGCGACCGTGATGTGTTGAATTTGTCTGCAGGGCAACTGCCCGAAAACCGGTCATGCGGGCATCTGCACACCATTTGCCAGGGTGGAGACTACGACGGCCTTCCCGCTTGCGACGGTCGCGAATGGGGCTCTTATGCCATGGGCTGGCTCTATGCCAATGAGTTCAAGGACAACTGCACGAACTGCAGCGAAGCAATGCGCCAGACGGCAAAAATTGTTGCCATCGATGCGCTGCTTCGGGTGGGTGAAGGTCGAGCCGCAGCCATGATCCAAAAAACACTGCCACCACCCGACCTGAGCAGCACTCCGCGAAAGCCTCAATAATCCGTCTTCAGGTTGATGACCGATCAGAAGTCATCACGAATTCTCGTCATCATCCGATTCTTCAATCAGCTCACCAACTGAATCTTCGACTGAAGACGCGGTTGGCTGAGTGTCTTCGCTTTCAAATTCATTGGTTTCTTCCGTGAGCATCCGATTGCGGGCATCGAGGGGATCACGCAAGACGACAGGAATCAGCGCACGGGCTTGTTGTGCAAGTTCGGGTTCATAATCTTCGAGTCGAGCAAGGCTCTGCAGAAAAGTCGCGAAGCGGAACAGGACCATCATGCAATCGCCGGCAGAAAAGTGCTTTGTCGTGTGCTCCTGGACCAAATCCTCCCAGGACATTTGATCATCCACCCACGCCGAGACTATCGACGCAGCAGCCATATTGAATTCGCGGAACACCTTTTGACCTGATTCTTCGCGACGAAAGCCGAGTTCATCATACAATTCGGGGAACAGTTCTTCGGGATAGTGAATCTCGATTTCACGCGCCATATTGAGTTCGCTGAGGAACCCAACATCAGCATACGTATCCGGAATTTCCTTGAAATGAGCCGAGCAAAAGCTCGCCATCATTTGCAAATACTGTCGCAAATTGCCGGAATTGATTTCTCCTTGGGCCAACTTGCGGGCAATGATCAACCCGCCCGCCTGAGGGAAATGCCGAGCCAACTGGCCCATCAGCGTCGGGACCTGGCCATCCAACGCACCGATTGTGACGAGGTGCGTGATGATTTTTTGCAACGTGCTTTGCGAGGACGTGCTCATCACGTTGTGACAAGGAATTTTGGCCGGACACCGGTTGCAGGGAACGTTGCTGCGCTGATGCCCTTTGTGGAACTTTTTGTAGGTCGCAGGGATGTCGTCGCAGGCCAGGATCTCCATCTTGAAATCCTTGTAGAGCATTGCGCTCATAAGCTCATGGTCTGCGACAATCACCTGCTGCGGATCGCGTCCGCGCATGAAAAACGATTTGCGATAAAATTCCGACAAATAGGCGATACTTTCTTTCTGCCCCAAGAGACCA
>JBMSQQ010000097.1:0-12972 GCA_049423385.1 Silvanigrellaceae bacterium
TCCGGTTCAGGCAGCACCACCTCCGGTTCAGGCAGCACCACCTCCGGTTCAGGCACCACCGCCCCCGGTTCAGGCAGACATCATGGTTTCTTCGGGCTTGCTTCTGAACGAACGCAGAAAAGTTCGAATCGACGTCACTAGCGCTCAGAAGAAAGAGGCACTCGACCTGTTTGAGACCCTGATTGCCAGCGCGGCGAAGGGTGGTGCAAGCGACCTCTTGCTCAAGCGTGGACAGGTTCCAATGTTTCGTTGGAACGGCGAACTCTTTCCCAGCCGCAACGGTCCGCGCCTAGAATCGTCCTTTCTGGAAACACTTGCCTCGGTTCTTCTTTCCAAGGCGCATTGCGAAAGGTTGAACGACGTCAACGATGTTGACCTCAGTTTTCAGAGTCAACGCGGTGGACGCACGCGTGTGAATATTTTTTCACAATGTGGTGAACTTGGTCTTGTGGCCCGCTTGATTCCATCCGAAATTCCGACATTTGAAAAACTCGAAATGGATCAAAACCTGAAGAAGCTTGTCGATCAAAAGCGAGGCTTGGTGTTGGTCACGGGCGCAACCGGCTCCGGAAAGTCGACAACTCTCGCAGCACTTTTGGATTACATCAACAGCACGCGGACTGCACATATTATAACAATCGAGGATCCGATTGAATTCATTCACCACGACAAGCGTTCCATGTTCAACCAGCGTGAACTGGGACTCGACACCCGTGGCTACGCGGAAGCCTTGCGCAGCGCTTTGAGGCAGGCACCTGATGTTATTCTCGTGGGCGAGCTGCGCGATTCCGAAACCATGGAAGTTGCATTGCAGGCGGCCGAAACTGGACATCTCGTTTTAAGCACCCTTCACACCAATGATGCGGCAGACTCCATTCTCCGCATTTTGGGACTCACAGGTCAGGAAAAAGAAGCGATCGTTCGCCAGCAGTTGGCCGATACATTGCGCGGTGTCATCAGCCAACGGCTGGTCAAGCGGGCAGACAAGGCGGGCCGGGTGGCAGCCCAGGAAGTGATGATCAACACAGCGACGATTCGCGAGCGACTGCTGAAAGGCGCTCACCCTTCTGTAGTGCGTGATTTTATTGCTCAGGGTTCAAATCAGGGGATGCAGACTTTTGACCAGCATTTGATACAACTCGTCAAGGCAGGAATTGTGGATTACAATGAAGCCTTGAAGAATTCGAGCAACCGTGATGACTTTACCTTGCGCTTCAGTGGGGTGAGCGATGGCAGAGAGGCATCTTGAAGAAGATGAATTGTCTGAGTTCAATCTCGGCCTGGTTCTGAAGGGCAGCATTTACCAAGCGACATATGAGTACAAAATAGAGCGCAATCTGGCCCCCTGGACGCATCCTGTGCAGGACCAGTGGAATGCCTCAAAACTTTTGATGCGCTCTCTTCCCATGAAAACACTCTCAGTAGCCATAGTGTATGCCATAATTGTTGCGATGGTTTCGATTTTTGTTTGGGTGGGTTGGTTCGATTCATTGGCAGCCAGCAGGGAAAGCGTCTTTGGAAACAATGAATTTTGGCGCATATTCACGGCACAATTTCAGCACGCAGATTCCAAGCACCTGTTGAACAATCTATTTCCATTTGTTGGACTGGGTTGGATTTTGTGGGGGTATTTTGGTTTTGTTGCATTTCCCCTGGTCCCAATCATTGCCGGAGCTGTTGCAAACTTGATCGCAGTACTGACATACCCACCCGAAGTTGGAATCGTGGGATTGTCGGGTACTGTTTTTGCGATGGCTGGACTTTGGTCTGCCTTGTATATCAAGAATGATTTTCGGTATCCGTTTCGCAAGCGTATTCTTCGTGCAGCTGGATTTGTGTTGGTACTGTTTTTTCCATTGACGCTTGATCAAAACATCAGCGACCGTGTGCATATTCTCGGAGGACTCGCCGGCCTCGCAGCAGGCTTCTGGGGCTGGGGAAAGACTATTCCCCATCGCTTCAGCGCGCCGACCAGCTCCGCAAAAATGGCGCGAGTTCCGTAAAGCGGAATTGCCAACGGAAGCCGGTTCCGCTGTGGCCACCCGCAAACTCGGTATGAAGGTGTTCAACCCGATTCTCCTGGAGTACCTTGGCTATTCTACGGTGCCCAAATTGTGCAGCAAACTCGTCTTCTGCTCCGCAGTCCAAATGAAGCCAACGGAGCTTTTTCAAATCATCGGTGTGGCGTGAAACAAGATGACAGGGGTCATTCTTGAGCCATTGCTGCCAAACGTCTTCAATCAGGCTGCAATCTTCAACTTCAAAAGGAAGTTGGCACCAAACTCCGGTGCGCGTTGGATCTGGACTGTAGCAAGTGCCCATGGCAATGGTCATGAGAGTGAGAAAATCCTCTTTTGAGCATTTTTCCGGTCGAGGCTGAGCAAAAAAGTATCTCAAAAATGCTTCCTCGCCGCCGCATTTTTTAATTCTGGCTGCAGCAGTTGGAAAAGCGTTTGCCATGCTCAACGCGAACGCGCTGTCGGCTGCCGATGCAATGCAATAGCCGAAGACACCAGGCCTGAGCATTGAGATCATGAGTGCGCCGTATCCACCACTGGAGTGTCCACAAACCACCCGCCCATCCTTGTGTGCAACGGTTGAAAATTTCGAATCAATGAATGGAACGAGCTCTTCCACGATATGACGCATGAAGGGGCCACAGACCGAAGAATCGATGAATTGGCTCCCACCAAAGCGGGTGGTGGGGTCCGGAAACACAATAATGGAGTGTGGCAAAACATCTTCGCTCATGAGCCTTGTCAGCTGTGCCCCGAGTGATTCCCCGAGGAAGCCATTTTCAGAAGTCAGACTTCGTCCGGTGCCAAGATAGCCATCAAGCATCCAGATGGTCGGGTAGCGATTTCGCTCGGAATAGTCGGGCGGAAGCAAGACCGGCAAACAGCGACGGTGGCTGGTGACCAAAGGAAAACCTTTCAACAGATCTGATTCGAAGGGCAAAAAGCGAAGATTTTCCTGAAACATGCGAACTCTCTCGTCAGCGGGTTGATGTCCGGCAAAGATTGCCGGCCGTATTTCATCGTTCGCTCCGATCCAACTGCAGTCGGGCCATGGAGTCAATGATGGATGCGAAAAGAAAAGAGAGTGGAAGTCAGATCCGGGCGAGAGTCGGGCATGTCCGCCGGTGCGCCATGCTTTCTTTTCCGTTGATGATTTGCGCTTCTGTTGGAATACTCGGCCAATTGGCAGGTTGCATCAATCAGTCGAGCACACCGGTCAAGAAATCGCCTGGTGTTGAAAAGCCGGCCGCACCTGTACCGACCGCCACCTTCCCCCAATTCGCACCCAATCAGGTTTTCACCTCGTTGCGAAAGACTTATCTTAAAAAGAAGGCCATCGATTCGGCGAAACTTTTTGATGCGGACAAATGTGAAATTGAGCAGGGAACTCAGGTCGTTGTGAAAACCCCTCCGGGTGCTCCCGTCAACAAACACTGGAGCGTTGATTTGTTGATGATGATTCCCGGATGCAAGCTGGAGTCGGGATATCTGTTCACAGAGCATTGGAAGCAAGCACCTGTTGCGGGTGGCGGCGGGACATCGAGCGATGGATGCTCATATCCGGATGGCATGGACTTTGAAACAGGTCGACAATTGGCCCAGGAATCGAATCGAATCAACATCGGCGCATTCACAAGCCGCTGTTATGAATATGCCGGCATCGCGATAGAGAATGTTGGCCTGATGCCCAAGGGTGCATCAGCCTGGAAGGCTGCCGGAGTGCCTACAACTTCTGCAGCCGATTTTATCGAGGTTGAAAACAGTTCAAAGTCAGGAAATTTCGTGCGACTGCGACCAACATCCTGGGGCTGCCTGCCCGAGGGAACAATCGTTGTTTGGGATCGCGGTGTTTGCGGATTCAACGCAACTCATGGGCATATTGAAATTGTTGTCAGTCGAAATCAGTCCATCCCTTCCCAGACACGCCTTTGCTCGGATGGTTGCCAAACATTGCAGACGACGTGCTCGATCAATTCTGGTGTCTCGTTCTTTTTTCCAAAAAAATATTGAATCTGGATTATCAGAAGCAGGCGCGTTGATAGTTTCCCTGTGCCACAATAGCATCTTTGTCAGCGACTTCCGCTCCTGTGGTGGCTGATTTCGAAGCCGGTCGCGACGCGACGGTGCCCGTTTTTCCCGGAAGCGTGGCTGTTGAAGCGGGTACAACTTCAGGTTCTGCTTCCGGCAAAGCCAGGATGGAGGCACCGCCCGACACTGGCTCACGGTCGACAGACTGCAAAACGTACAACGGAGCGATTCCGCCCAAAGTCAGCATGGTGCCACTGTCTGTTTTGTCGAATGCAATCTTTGATTGCGTTTGAGTAAGATGAAATACAACTTGGAACAATTCGGTAAAGAAACCCGGTATATTTTCAGCGGAACCAAAGACGGTTGTGTTCTTGACGAGTGAGAACAGGCTGATTCTTTCTCCATCTGAATTGTAAGTCACGTTGGCCGCGAGCGATATCTGTGGGTCCCATTTTCGCAAACTGCTCGGAGTTGCGCCCTTGCCAAGATAGTTGAACGGAATTTCGTTTTCAAAGTACTTGTCGATCACCTTGTCTGAAACATTCTCGCGGAAAATCTCGCCAATGTTGGTGTTCCTGACCAGCGGTGTGCCACCGGGTCCCGGTTCACTCACGGTTCGGTGGTATGGAGATTTGATGCCAATACCAAGTTCATCCAGCTTTTTTAGAATACTCTTGCTGTTGCCATCGAAGTCCGTTTCAACCAAATACTTTTCGACCAAAGGCTGAAGCTTTTCCCTCACGGAGCAGGCTTGATACCTGACATCGCTCGGCCCCAACGTCGGGCAAAGGTTTTCATTCAGAAAAAGCGCAATGTGGCGATAGTTGTCGAGCCGGTTGGCCCCTTGCAAAACCCTTATGTGGGAAGACAGTTTTTTGAAGTCTTCAGAAAGTTGCTTGTTGCCCAACAAGGACTGAAGGTGAGCATTTTTCCTCTCCTCGAGGTGACTCTTCAGCAGCTGGAATTTGCTTTCCCCAATTTCGGATTTCGAAATTGTCAGCACACGCACGTTTGTGTCGCTCGATGACCAACAGGTTTCGGGAACTGATTCAAAACCCTTCAGTTTGGGTCGCTCACTCGTCTTCTGTGTGCAGTACCCCTGCAATGGAAGTCCATTCGACGGGTCAAGCGCGCTATCGGTTTCGTTGTAGAAAGTTATCTCCGTTGATTTTCTCGCCAGCGCCTCTGCGGCTGCATTGCCAAGACTCCTGACTTCACTCATGAATGCTTTTCGCCGTTCAAAGAAATCATCCTTGGCTGGTATATTCTTGAGGTAACCAGGAAGCTGCATGGCATCCCGCGGTATAAAAACGGTGAGAGAGACTGAGGGATTGTCTGATTTGAATTCGGGTGCACAGTGGCTTGCTGCATAGGCGTTGACGGTGAGAGTTTCCGAAGTCGCCGATTCGAGCAGAAGGGTTGATGTG
The DNA here is from genome assembly GCA_049423385.1 of Silvanigrellaceae bacterium. GTDB lineage: Bacteria > Bdellovibrionota_B > Oligoflexia > Silvanigrellales > Silvanigrellaceae > RFOM01. The sequence continues at coordinate 5,474 of JBMSQQ010000097.1, forward strand.
CAGGCTCGATCCGCAAAATTGATGTAACCGCCTGCTGGCGTCTGTGGTTCAAGGTTTTGTGCGGCGGGGCCGGAAAGCACCGCTTGAGTCGAGCTGCATCCGGCTGGCTTGCTTTGTCGGCAACCCAGCAGGCCAAGAACAATAAACATGAACATGGAGTGTCGGTGGTTCATAAACATGCCGACGTATCGTCAACAAGGTTCAATAACTTTAAAGATTTTTTTAAAGAGCCAATATCTCGCGGAAAAGCATCCAGATGCAAATGCTTTTGGAAATTGTTGAATCTTCCGGGTTTCCAACCTGCACACGCAATTGGGTCTTTGAAAAAGATTAAATAAATTCAGTTTAAATGCCGACAAGTAGAAACTAATTTGGCTAAATGGTTCGAAACAAACGGGTTTTCCATTTCGAATCAATTGTTGGGGTGTGAGCAGATGAATCTTTCCAAGCTGCTTGTTTGTATTGCCGGGTTCGGATTCGCGGTTGCGTGCAACTCCAGGACAAATTCAGAATCTGAGGTTGAGTCAGCTCAAATGAAGTCTTTGCGTGAGATTATCCATCAATCTTGCTCGGCCGCAGACAATTGCAGGTTGAAGGTTTATTTGAACATGGAAAATCGTCGCCGAGCCATGGAGCAAGCCTCCAATTTGGAAAAGCGGCTGGGTTTACTTCCGCCTGATTTCGTCGATTGGATGCTGCGCGAATCTTCATCCAAGGATTTTGAATTGCTCCGCTTGGATCAGAATTTGAATGGTGAAGAATATGAATGCTGGTATTTGCTCGAGCGTTCAGGACAATCTGTGCCTGTCCGACAGTTGACGACTCATGTCGCAAAGGTGTCAGATACGTTGAATCTGGTTGAGCAATTCAAGAAGCTGGAAAACGGTACGGGAATGAACGACGCTGAGTTTGCAAGTTCGAAGAATTTCTTCTCGAGCAAGGAAACCCGGGATTGTTTGCGCAGCTTCAGCAAGAAATGTGAAATCAATCAGCTACACCTTGCAAGATTCATCATGCGTTATCAGCTGCCAGCAGCTGTCATGACTTCCAATGAGCAAAAGCGACAGCAGTGTCCAGTGTTGGGGTAAATCTTGTTGACATCCGGGGGCGATTTTAAATTTTTGATTTTTTGCTCTTCAATTGTGTGGCTGCCGCAGTGAGCCCACCTGCAACACCATCCACAAAATGGAAATGGCTGTGCTGGCTCGAGGGGTGCAGATGGCAGGTGAGCACAGCAGCATTCGAGATGTGCGATCCGAATTGGAGAAGCCCTTCTTTTTCAGACCCTGCGAGAAAACTTTCAAAAGAAAAATGTTCCTCGTTGGTCATGTCGAGGATCATGTAGAGGGATCCGTTGGCTTTGAACCAATCCGTCTGTTCTGGCAATTCATTGATGTATCTGCTGGGCAGACCGGTTATGTTGTTGACCCTGTCGAATTCAAAAACCCATTTTGTGAAAATGCTTCTTTTGAGGTACTCGAGCAGGAATTTGATCATCGTGCCGAATCTTGAGTCCGGACAATTGAAGAGCGCTTCGCTGATCCACAAGGGTGCAAGCCACTTGTGCCGCACCCGGCCCGCTTGAACCGGGCAATATCGACTGATGTCTCCTCCAGCCGCCAGTCTTGCAAGAACGGATTCGAACAGGGAGTCCTGTTGTGCCATCGGAACTTTGGGCTCGATGACAAAACTGACAATGTTCCCTCTTTGCGATTCAAATGGAAGCAGTCGGCAGGATAGTCCCTGAATCGGGGCAAGTTCGGTTTTTTGCTCCTTCGACTCGTCGGCGTGGGTGTCGCGTTGCTTGACCAGGGTATCCGCAAGAGCGAGTCCGTCTCCCCGGAAATAGTGAAGAATCTCATGGCTGCCAGACTGGATTTGTCCACAACGCACTACTGTATTTTTTTCTCGGAGCTCTGAGACCGAAACAGCTCCAACCCGCAGGCTGATTTTGAGGTTGCGCCTGGCCATGTCTTGAACTCTGTTGAGGACGTCAAGACAACTTGCGAGGTCGTCATTTTCCACGAGGAAAGTGGCACCATCTCCGCCAAAAACGAAGGGGACTTTTCCTTTTGCGAAAGTGTTCCTTATCGCCGCAATGCAGGCGGCACCCACGAGATTCACATCACGTTGCCTGCCGGCTGAAATCAGGTCTGTCGAACCTCGCACGTCTGCAACGACCACGTGACTCGAGTCCGGAATCAGTTGGCAAGTGCTTCCATTGGCAATCAATTCGAATTGCATGATGTGTTGTCCTTGCCTCGGTGATGTCTGTTCAACTCAGAATGGTTGGTAGAATCTTCCACCACGAACAAATTCAAACCAAGGGACAAGCGCGGTATTTTCACGTTCAACGATTTGACGTGCATTTTGGCAAGAGCGGGCGAGCCAATGTTCGACAAGAAGATTCTGTTCAGGGATTGTCAGGTTAAAGTCTGATATTTTTTCAAACCATTGAAAACGGAGTGCGTGCAGGAGGATTCCTGCACAAACCGAAACGTTCAGAGACTCAACGAAGCCGTTCATTTCCACATGCAGATAGCCATCGGCGTATTTGGCCCAGGATTCGGAAATCCCGAATTTCTCGTTGCCCGAGACGAGAGCAATGCGCGATTTTCCGACCAACCTGCAGAACTCCTGATTGCCGATTTGATGGGCAGCAAAACTTGGCAAAGTGCCCTCATAATGCTCGGCCGTGCGGGCAAAGGTCGGAAGTGATACAAGAAAGATTTTATACCCGGAGGATTTCAGGCTCTGGGCACATGCTTCAATCGAGTCGGTTCTGCGGGTGAGAAGCCAGGTGCTCGACCCTCGCTCCACGCTGTCATTGACCCTGAATTTCATGTCGGATTGATGGTAAACAAAGCCAACATCCTGAAATCCAAAAGCATCTGCTGTGCGTAATACCGCACTGATATTGTGCGAATGATGGGTGCTTTCAAAGACTGGCATGACTGCCCGGGTGCGGGTTTGGGCCACCTGGGTTAGCCTTGCAACACGCTCCGGAGTGACGACTTCGGAAAGTACTTTTTTCAATTGTCCGAAGTCCACTTGCAGGTCTGCAGGAATAAAATAATCTGTTCGCAAATCTCGAGTGTTATCGTTGGGTCCAGACCAGGGTTCGATTTGCGGACGTGGGCTCACTGCAAAACTCCAAGTTTTTCGTGCTTTTTCCGAACACGCAATAGGCGGGAGATGTGACACAAACACAGTTCCGCCGCAAGCAAGAAGGATTCCCCAGATGGCAACCCTGAAGAACAGATTTGATCCAGGACAACCTGCCCCCACCGGGCGCAACTTGAACACGAAAGGTTGGTTGCAGGAGGCAGCCTTGCGCATGCTTCTCAACAACCTGGATGCCGAGGTCGCTGAACGTCCGGAGGACCTCGTTGTTTACGGGGGCAGGGGAAAGGCCGCCCGTAGCCGTGAAGATTTCGATCGCATCACACATGCCCTTCAGGAACTCGAGAACGATGAATCCCTGCTCGTCCAGAGTGGTGCTGCCGTGGCCCGGATCAAGACCCATGCGGATGCTCCCCGCGTTCTTTTGGCAAACAGCAATCTCGTGGGCCGTTGGGCGAATTGGGAACAATTCGATTTGCTCGAGAAGCAGGGTCTGATGATGTACGGGCAAATGACAGCCGGCAGCTGGATTTACATCGGCTCGCAAGGAATCGTCCAAGGAACTTATGAGACTTTTTACGAGGCTTTCAATCAGCATTACAAAGGTCAGGCGCGAGGAAAATTTGTTTTTTCGAGCGGACTGGGTGGAATGGGTGGTGCACAACCATTGGCGGCTGTTCTGACGGGCGCTTGTTTTTTGGGAATCGAAGTCGATCGTTCGCGCGCAGAGATGCGATTGCGGACAAAATATCTCGACGAAATTCACGAGTCGGTGGACGAGGCCATGGCCAGCCTGCACCGCAGCATGAATGCGGGCGAAGCAAAGAGTATTGCAATCATCGGCAACGCTGCCGAGCTTTTGCCAAAGCTCATCACGAGAGCCGATTTCACACCCGCGCTCGTCACAGACCAAACCTCTGCGCACGATCCTCTCTATGGTTATGTTCCTGTCGGTTATTCGTTGGAACGCGTTGTCGCAGAAAGAAAAACGAATCCTCGCAAGGTTCGTGATGATGCCATGGCGAGCATTGCAGTGCATGTTCGCGCTTTGCTGGACCTCAAGAAACGCGGAATTCCGACTTTTGACTACGGCAACAACATTCGGGCCATGGCCAAGGAAATGGGCGTTGAAAATGCATTCGACATTCCGGGTTTTGTGCCGGAATACATCCGTCCCTTGTTTTGTGAAGGCCGTGGTCCATTCCGTTTTGCTTGTCTGTCGGGAGATCCCGAAGATTTGCGCAAGGCAGATCTTGTATTGCGGGAAATGTTTGCCGGAAATGCGGGTGTTCAGCGTTGGCTCGAACATGCACCCAAACGAGTCTCCATTCAGGGATTGCCGGCTCGCATTTTGTGGTTGAATTATGGAGAGCGCGCGCGGGCTGGATTGAAGCTCAATCAAATGGTGGCATCGGGTGAATTGAGTTGTCCAATTGTGATCGGTCGGGACCATTTGGATTGCGGAAGCGTCGCATCTCCCAACCGTGAAACCGAAGCAATGAAGGATGGCACGGATGCGGTTGCAGACTGGGCTCTCTTGAACGCATTTGGAAATATCGCCAGCGGTGCAACCTGGGTCAGCTTCCATCATGGAGGAGGCGTGGGGATGGGTTACTCCCTTCACGCAGGAATGGTGGTTGTGGCTGATGGCACGAGGGAAGCCGAAAGAAGATTGAGTCGAGTTCTGAGTTTCGATCCGGCCATGGGAGTCTTCAGGCATGCCGATGCAGGATATGATTTGTCCAGAAAGATAGCCCAAGAAAAAATGAGTTCTGATAAGGTCACTGAAACGCAGCCTCACTTTTATCCAAGGTACCGCTGAAAACCAAGGAGGGAGTTCGCCATGGCATCTTCAATCTCATTTCTTCCGGATGTGTTGTCTGCAGACAGCGGCGAGAGGATTGTCATACGCAATGCATTGGTTTTGACCATGGATTGCGAAAATCAGACAGAAGTCGAGAGCACTTCCAATGTCTTGCTCGGGGCGCACAAGGACTGTGACATCGTCATCGAGTCGGGCGTGATCAAGGCGATTGGCGCGAATGCCGGTGCGAATGTAACGGATGCCAGAGTGATTCAAGGGCGCGGATGTGTTGTCATGCCGGGTCTCGTGGATTCGCACACGCATCCCATCTTTGCCGGTTCGCGCGCCACGGAAACTGTGCTCAAGGCGCAGGGCCTTTCCTATGAAGAAGTTGCGGCGCGTGGCGGTGGGATTGTTGTAAGCATGCGTGCAACCCGTTCTGCGAGCGCTGGTGAATTGAAATCCTCCTATATCCAGCGAGCGCGACAGGCCGTTTCACGAGGCGTCGTCGCCTGGGAAGCCAAGACCGGATACGGTTTGAGCGTTGAACAGGAAATGCGGATGCTTTCTTGTCTTTACGAGGCCCATGCCGACGAGAACGAGAAATACCCGTTGCCGTTCATGTCACCCACGTTGTTGGGCCCTCATGCCGCTTCGCCTGAACTGCATGGTCTGGACAATTATGTGCAAGCTTTGATTGATGCCATTCCGCAGTTTGCATCGCTTGCCCAAAAGCATTCCAGCTTGAAAAAAGTCCTTCCGCTTGCGGTCGATATTTTCCTCGAGCGCAATTACTTTACCCGTGAGCAGGCCGATCGTTGGTTGTCTGCGGCGCTCCAGCACGGTTTGGATGTGCATATTCACGCTGATGAGTTTTCTCGCAGCGGCGGCTGCGAATCCGCAATTGCCCTGGCTCAAAGATTGGAACAAAACAGTCAGCGCAAGCGCACCAGGGGCCGAGTTTTGAGTGTGGATCACTTGCAATACGCAACTGATGCAGACCTGGCAAAGTTGCAGACCCTGGGAGTGATGCCTGTCGTATTGCCGCTGACCAGCTTCTTTTCAAACATTGCCTATGTGGAAGGACGCAAATTGCGTTCTGCCGGCGTTCGCGCAGCAATTGCGTCGGATTTCAACCCAGGCAGTGCGCCACTCAATTCCCTTTGGTTTGCCTCATTCCTTGCGCTTGTGAAGGGTGGTTTTGCAGTGCCTGAAGTGCTCACGGGTGTGACCCGAAACGCTGCATGGGCCATGGGAATCGAAAATTCCCACGGTGTCCTGAAAGTGGGTCGCCGCGCCAGCCTTTTGATGTTTGAAGGCAACGTTGCCGAAGACTTTTTTGCTTCGCCCATGGGTGATCACATCAAACTTGTCATGGTGTGATCGGTTGATTTATTGAATCCATCGGACAACGAGTGGATGCGCATCGATTTTGGTGTCTTCGCCCGAAAGTGTGATTGCATCAATCACCGATTTCTGGAATTTGTCTGCCCTGACATCGTTTTTTCTCAGCCGCAGAAAACAAAGTGGTTCGCGTGCATCCACCGTTTCCCCAACCTTCTTCAGGTGAACAATTCCAACCTTGTGATCGATGGCGTCTTCCTTTTTTACTCTGCCTGCTCCCATTTCGATGAGCAGCAATCCCAGTTCGCGTGTGTTGATTGCTGAAACCCGCTGCTTTTTTTTCTCGGGACCAAAGACCGGAATATCAATGACGCCGGCATCAATCCACTCGGTGTTTGAACGTTCGATTGCAGACAAATGCGCGCCTTGCTGCACTGCAATGTCCAGAAAGACCTCATAGGCTCGACCACTTTGCAGGTGGTTCTTCATTCTCATGTATGCGCGCTGATGCGCATCCGCCGCCTTGTCCTGATGCCCCAGAACAGCAGCGCGAGCTGCAAGTTGCAAGCTCAGCTCACGTGTGTCGAGGGCTCCAACCCCCTGAAGAATGTCCAGACACTCGGCAACTTCACATGCATGACCCGCTGCTCGTCCCAGTGGCTCATCCATGTTGGTGAGGGCTGCTTCAACCCTGCAGCCGGCCATCTTGCCAGCATTCACAAGTGAGCGTGCCAGTTCTTCCGCCTTTTCCAGCGACTGCAGAAAAGCTCCTGAACCAAACTTGACGTCGAGGACAAGGGCATCGAGATCCTCGGCCAACTTCTTGGACATGATGCTCGCAGTGATCAGAGGAATGCTTTCCACCGTCGAAGTCACGTCGCGCAGGGCGTAAAGTTTCTTGTCTGCAGGAACAAAACGATCTGTTTGCGCGCCAAATGCACCGCCGCGCGCGTGCATCCACGTCTTGAATTGTTCGGCACCGGGTTGTGCCATGAATCCCGGAATGGCCTCGAGCTTGTCGACCGTGCCACCTGTATGACCCAGACCTCTGCCTGCAACCATCGGAACGGCAAGTCCATCTGCAACCAGCAGCGGGAGAATGACCAATGATGTCTTGTCGCCAACCCCCCCCGTGGAATGTTTGTCTACACAAGGTATTCCGCGTTTTCGCAATTGGCTCCAGTCCATGCGGTCGCCGCTTTGAATCATTGCTGTCAACAGATGAGCC
>JBMSQQ010000098.1:0-12704 GCA_049423385.1 Silvanigrellaceae bacterium
CGGGTTGTTGTCTAAACGGGCTCTGTAAAGACCACCTGCGGAGATTCGGAGGCCAGCAAATGTTCCGCAGCTGCCGACGGCAGGGTCAGTGGAGCCATGCTGACGCCCAAGACAAAAATCAGGAGAACCAGCAGACGGACTGCGTTGTTCAATGGCCTCACAATTGGCCTCTCAGATTGGTCTTGATGAATTCGCGGACAACGAATTCAAGTTCGGACAGCTGATCATCATAACGGACAAGTTCGGCATTGGTTTGTCCGGATTTCCGGATCTCGAAGGTTGCAGGATCGGGTCGCAGCGATGCTCTTTCAATCGACCTTTGAAACTCCGCCCTCAGGGATTGTTTCTCTGCTGCATCCGACCGTTCATCGATTTTGCTCAGGATTGTCGAAAGCAGATTGTTTAATTTATATTGGCGCGAATCCACCATGCCGGCGAGTCCGAGACTGTTGGCTTTGCGGTTCCATTCGCGAACCGCGGGTTCAATCATCTGAGTGATCTGACGCGTGAGGGCGGACTTTTCGCTGTCCGACAGATCGTTGTTCAGATCAATGGAGGGAATCAGCACAAGGTGCAGAGCCTTGATTCCGTCAAAGGCCATTCGGTTTCCGTTGTTCCACTGTGAGCGGAGTCTTGCCTCGATCAGTACCGAAGTGATTTTTTGGGACTGTTCAACGACGGATTCCCTGAATTTAAGCCCGCTGCTGAAGGTGTCCACGCCTGCAATCATGCCGTTGAGTGACTTGATGATTTCACCAAGTCCAATGTGCATGCCGTCTGCCGCCGATTTGCTGATGAGCAGCGAGTTGACCATGACCATTTTTCTGTAATGGTTGCATATGTCGCGCACCAGTGAACCGTTGAGCAGTCCCTCCTGCACGGGGGAGGGTCTGACCTTGCCCAGCAGATTCTCAACTCCGGCCTTCCCTTCATCGTAAAGTGGAATGTTGCCGACCTCGGTGAGTTTTGCGAGGAGCTCGTCCGTCAGAGATTTGAGTTTATCCTGAACAACCTTGGCCTCGTCGACAGCGGTCCTGAAATCGTAAACCAGGCATGCCTTCGGCCTGACCACTTCCAGGTTTTCCCGGTTTCTTTCAAGTTGGACAGCATCCGGAATGCGTTCCGCAAATTGTTTGTTGATTTCGGTTGAAACGGCCTGAACCGGCTCTGCTTCCTGTTTAAGTCGGATAAAAAGACGGAGAATCTTGTCGTCCGCTTTGCGCATGTCATCTGCAAGCGATTTGACACCTGGATTGTAGACAGACTTGAGCCATGAAGGAAGTTCAGCTTCGGCTTTCTTCATGCGTGCGTATTTTTTTTCAAGAGCTTCGCGCTCTGCAGTAACCGCTGCAAGTTGCTCCGCCTGAGCAATACGCTGAGGGTCAGCAAGGAGTTTTGCCTTTTCAGCCTCGATTTCGTCAATCAGTTCCTTGCGGTCGTATCCGTCATTGATATTCTTGCACTCGTAAGGAAATTCCATTCCAACTGCAATTGCGTCCTGACATGCTCCCTGACACGCCTGAGTGGCCTTGAGAATTTGCTTTCCGGCATAGGAAAGTACGTTCGGAATGCAGGACAAATCGTCACATGCAGGCTTCGACGGCGTGCATTTCTTTGCGCAAAACTGATAGTTGTCGACCTTCTCGAGGTAATAGCCGAGCCTGAAATTCGTGGTTCTGACTTCTGCGGCTTGCTGCCTGCAACTGTCAGCCGTCTCTGCGCCAGGCCTGATGCATGATTTGTCGAGTTTGGCAGGTCCGCAGGTCGGAATTTTCGGATCACCGCCGGTGTACCAGTTATACCAGTTGAGCATCCAAGCATCATTGCCGCCGCTTCCCTTAAACTGGACGTTTACATCGGGTGCATAAATATCGTTGTTCAATGCCGAAGCAGCAACAGAATTTTTGATTTTCGGCATTTGAATTTTGCTCTCGTTTCGTCCGCAAGACATTGTTGCGGCAGAGAGAACAATAAGAATTGAGAACATTGTGTTTTTCATCAGGCAGACTCTTTCATTGTCGGGGAGTTCAAGATTTCGATGATTTGCCGGTGAAGCGAGTCGGACACGCCCATCCAGCGTTCAGCTTCGTTTTGAAGAAAATTTCGGATGATTTCGAGATCCCTTTGTGCTCGTCTGAGCTGGTTTTCAAACGTCGATTTGATGCTTTCTGAGTTCAGTGAACAGACGGATTCAACAACGGCGCATTGACTCAGTTCTTCCGCCGTTTCTCTGAGTTCGACGATGTTGTCCTGAACTTCTGCAAGGACAATGCTGAGCTGTTTGATTTTCTCTTCTGAAGTTTCAGCTGCGATTTGCTTTTTCAGGTCAATTTCCCGCGCGGAAAGATTTCCGACGGTTGACTCCAAGACCATGAGTGTCGAGGTCATGATGTTTTTCAGAGATTGCCCAGCAGTCATCAGGGTGTCGACAATAAATTTGTAGGCGCTGATCTCGTCTGCAAATTGACCGATGCTCTGCCGCTGACCTTCGAGGTCGGGAATGGTGCAAGTGTTTGGGCTCAAGCCAAAAGCTTCATTTTTGCATGTCGGATATATTCTCGACTCCTCTCCGTGCGACGGATGGCGGCAGGTTTCGTAGCCCACAGTGCATGCGCGATAGCTTTTGACTCCAAGATTGCATTCCCTGAGAACCTCCGTGCCGAAGTCCGGATGTCTGCAGGTCTTGGGCGCCTGTCCCCTGCATTTTTTTCGTTCCTGAACGGAGACGCCAAATCCGACGCGGTGAACGCGGAATTCGCTCTCGCCTGTCGAAAGCGAAACAGAAATCGGCCCCGAGAATCCGTTCATAATTGTCGCGGCGGGACACGATTCATCCCATCCGCTCCAAAATTCTGTCGGCTCCGTGCCGCAGACATCGGATGTGCCGACTCTATAGAGCTCGGCTCCGCAGTCTGGACTGCGTCCGCGGAAATATTCCGCAACGGGGCATCGGCTGTCCTGTGCCTGAATGGCGCGACACGCAGCCGTTGAAGTTGCGTTCCACGTTATGGAAGGTTCGCCGCATTGCGGGCCGCTGCCGATGTTTGCCGTTGAGCCGCAAACCATGTCGGTTACTATTTTGGTCCTTAGAAATTTGAATGCGTTGGGGTCGGGTTGGTTGTCCTGCGCAAGAGCGGGCAGGACTAGAAAAAGGAGCGGCAAGACTTTGATGGCAATTTTGAAAGTGTTCGGAAACATGCTGCTGCGAAACTCCAACTGGTTTTCAGGTCGCCGTAGGCAAACTCGTGGCCGCTTTCGCAAGAGCCATGCCATGTTGGTATGACAGCCGAACGTTTCGGGTTCTTCAGGAAACCCGGTGGCCTGCCTGATTGCAGGATCGCAGCATAAAGCAGCGCAATCTCTGAATGTCGGATTTCAGTCAGTGCTGGCCGGAAATCAGCCAGGGCAATAGACGGTAAATACCGCCGGTGGGCGGACTCAGCACCGAGACGTGCGGCGGTACCATGCTCGATCTTCAGGTGCTGTTTCGGCCTGTGGAATGATTCACTGTAACGAAAAAATTTTAATACCTGGTCATTGAGATGGAGACGAGCATACGATTCAAGATATTCCCTCTTGAGGTCCTCCTAAGACAAGGAATAAGTCCTTGGCAGCGTTCCCAATGGAGAGACTCGGACACGTCAAATCGGCTATCAAGTTCAGAATCGGTCGGCGGAAAATGATTGCGAAGGAAGGTACGCCCCGCGAGAAGATTCGCTCCTCTGGCTTTGTGTTTCATGTTCGAGAAGGTCTATTCTCAATGCGTCAGATGACAAGTTTTGCAATTCAAAGGCCTGCCAACCGATTCTTTCATTGCGGCTGAGAACTGGCGAATTGACTTTTTAACGCACAACAAACGCAACATAAGCCAAAAAGCATGGATCTGATGTTGTACCTTTTTGATCAAAGCTTCAGGATTTTTCAACGTTGAAATTGAAAACACTTTTTGTTTTTTATTGCGACCGGCACTTGTCGTGTCGAACAAACACCCTTCGCGCGCAGCGATTGAAAAAGACGATTGCTTGCAACAGGTTCTAGCTGAAATTCCGGCATAAGCATCAGACAAGCCAACAGGCTCGCATCGGCCATGAAGTCGATTTAATCAATTTCACAAAATAAAATCAAAGAAAAACACCAACGGCAGAGCCAAGGCGAATTTCATTTTTTCATTGCCGTGCGAACCTTCCAGGAGTGTTTCCAAAGCACCTTTCTCAGAGTCAAACAGTTTTCGCGAGCGGGTGATGCGATCGTTGATATCGGCAAGCATCTCTTCTGCCAGGCCCGGATTGTCCCTGCAGATCAGCATCAGCTCGGAATTGAAATTCGCAGAGCGGGGATCAACATTGTACGTGCCAATCACAATGTGCTTTCTATCCACAACCGCACGTTTGGCATGAACTCCCCAACGCGATGATGCTTCATTGATGGTCAAAAGACGTTCCTTCGGTCTGCTGCCGTCGTACACGCGCAAATCAATCTTTGCCTTCTCCATTCCCGACAAACTCAACGAAAGAGCAGAAATCGTGTACCAGGCATCGGTCGAGGACAAACTGTTGGTCAAAAAGCGCTGACTCACACCCCGATCAGTCAACTGCTTCAGCAAATCGATGCCGTCCTTGCGCAGGATAAAATAGGGCGATTCCCCCACGAGCTCCGAGCGAGCCTCGCCAAGAAATTCGGCAAGCCGCTTGAACACCTGTCGGTTGAAGGCAGACTTTCCAATGTAATCCGTGGCAAAGACAACATCGTTGCAGACGTGCTGTACGGGAGGCTTTTTTCGAGCACCGGCAATATTCTCAATCTGGACAATCGTTTCAGCCAGCGCCGGTTCAAGGCTGAAAAAGCGATCATCTCCACTTTGCGCATCCACCGGAAGGCTCGATGAGCGCAATGCAAGATCGGATTCCCAATAATGCATAAAGCTCTCACGAATCGATTGAGCAACAGGTCCTTCAACCTTCACATCGCTGTCGAGAAAATTGTAGTGCGTTGAAAGGTTGAAATAGTCGTCTCCAATGTTCCGCCCGCCCGTCATTGCGGATTTACCATCTACGATCAGCAGTTTTCGATGACTCCGGTGTTGCGAACTGACGAACCTGAACAGGCTTGCGGTGTTGTAATAGCGGACTTCAATTCCACGTTCCTCGAGACCCCGCGCGTAACCGGGACTCAACTTCAAGACTGCAGGCGAGAAGTCCACGAGCAACTTGACCTTGACTCCACGCTTTGCTGCTTCGAAGAGCTTTGATGTCACAATTCGCGCCGACGAGTCGAGTTCATAGATAAAAAATTCAAGCTCAATCGATTCTTTTGCGCTGTCGATCATTTCGATGCGCCTTTGCAGACTCGTCAGGCCATCGTTGATCAACTCAATCGTGTGAGGTTGAAGCGAGCGAACAAAAACAGGATCAGCGCGCATTTCGGGTGGTTTTTCGTGACGTTCTCCCCACCACAGGAACCCTGCCAACGCCCCATAAACAACAATGAACAAACCCAGCAGAACACCAGCAGTCCATTTGAGCATTTTTCGAAACATCCCCCCCCCCTTCCGAAGCAAACCACTCCGTCCTTGCGATGTTGTGGAGTTCAGAATTGGAAGCTTACCACGGTCATGGATTCCGCGTATTCAGGAGAAAAGTCAAAAACCATCTCGCTACAGAGTCATGCACACATTCAAGTCCGAAAACGCAGTCACGAGGGGTTGGGAATTCCAATTGCAAGAATAGCTGCACCCACCTCCAGCGCTGTTCAACTTGATTTTTGCAATGTATTCGGAGCAGGCTGCGGAACATCCTTCCCTCGGAATGGTTGCCGAATTAAAGTTGTTTCCACCAATAAACTTTCCCTCGAAGACGCCAAACTGGGTTTTGACTTCGCAAACGCCAATGGTCGCTGTCGTTCCTGTGGAGGGATTGGCGGAAGCATTGCCGGCGGGGATGCCTTCAGTGCGTGCAATATTCCCTGAACACACACCCGAGGCTGCACTCGGAGTCAGCAGTGAAGTCGAGCCAAAATCGCAGCGATAATTGCAGCTCGTAAAACCTTCAGTTCGGATCGCGAGGTTGTTGCATTGCGACACGCATCCGTCGGACGTTTCCAACTTGACTGCGGAGGCCTCCGCACGATTAGCAAGCTCTGGATAATTTTCATAGCCAGGCCTGACTTGAATGCCCGAGATGCTCACGGAGCACATCTGTTTTTGTATAACGGCTTTGGTATCCGTTTGCCCCGTTCCACCCGCAGCGCTTCCTCCGGTGGTGTTCCCCGAGCCGACAGTGGAAACCACGGGACTCGAACCCGTTTGGCCTTTTGGAGAAACACCACCATTCCGGGTGATTCCTTTGGAAGCATCGCCCAAAGACACCGGCAACGCACAACCGCTCCCGATGCCGAGAAAGACGATAGCATAAACGTTTCGAACAAACTTCATGTTTCATTTCCTCGGGACGAAAACAAGTCTCGGACATTCGAGAAATCGCACAGGCCGAGTTTTATCGGCAAGTCATTAAATTCATTTCAGCGAGGCAGAATATTTGATTTTATATCAATACCTTTGCCACTGGGGTTTTCGGCCCACATGGCGAGACCACAACGCCAATGCGGCGTTTTTGGCATTAAACGCAACAAACTCCTAAAGTTGATGGCTACATCGCCGAAAACCCTCAAGATGAATCTCTTATTTTCTTCCAACGTAACTGGAGAAACAATGAGCCTAAGATTGAACTTGATTTTCCTTACTCTCACTTCAATATCGGGAATTGCACTCGCCCAGCGAAATTCTTCAACCAGCCAATTTGCACCTCTTGCTGAAGCAAAAAAGAGTGCTGCCGCGCAGACCTCGGCAGTGGCACTCGACGTGCCGACCTTACCGGTTCAAAATTCGCAATCTGGAAGCCAGGACCACTCTGCCAATGTAGGCCTTGGGATCGGCATGGGATTTATTCCACACCCGACCGTCAGATTTGACCTGGACCTGCTTTTCAATCAACCGCACGTTCTGACGGTTTCGTTTGAAGCCAGCACGTTCAGCAACAATCACTTCATCGCCAAGTCTCTGCTGGTCAACAACTATGAGCGGGACGTCAAACGACGAAGACTCTCTGTGATGTATCGAAATTCATTTACCTCAAGTCTCTACTACACGTTCGGTCTTGGTTTCGAAAACTACTCGGCCAACCTTCTGGCGCCTGCAACTGAATACAGTCAAGATTACAAGTCTGTCGTAACAGGGATTCGGCAAGGCTACACCGTCACGACGGGACTTGGACAGTCGTTTCACAGCGGACCTGTACTATTCCGCATTGAATGGGTCGGCTTCTCATTTTTGAGACTTTCAAAAGACATCACGTATTTCAATGCCGACTCGTCGGAGGGAGCAGCAGCAAAATTGGCGGATTCGAAAGCCAAATTGAAAGCGGACACAGCCGAATCCATTCGCCTCATGAACATCACATTGAGCTACGAATTTTAAAGAGTCGACCGTTCAATCATCTCAAAAAAGTCAGTTAGCGACAGAGCTGCTGAGCGTTTTTCGAGTCGCGGAATGCACCAATCGCAAACGCAAGCAAGACAATTTTTTCGAGTGACGTAGGCAGCGATAGATTTGCAGGACCACCAAAAACCGCAGGAATTGTTCTGACAAGATTCACGGAACGCCCAAGGTAACCCTTGACCATGTTTCCATAGTCAATTCGAATGCAATTTCCGTTGCATGTGCCGTCTCCAACCGTGGCGTGAGAAATTTTATGGCTGCTGAGACGCTTGGCAATCAGTGCATTGACACCCTTGTCCACGACCCAGTCGCCGCTCGCAATCTGAAGTGCTCCGGGAGAACTCGTCGGCAATCCGAGTGCCGCACTCAGGCCAATGCTTGCACCCGCCAAACTGGGATCAGGCTTGGAACGGGCATTGATTGCGGTGAAGAAATTCGCATGAATTGAAAGATAATCGGCCAACACAGGAAGCGAACCCGAGATTCCGGTCGACGCAAACTTCCCCGACCAGGCAGCGTGCACGTCGTCGCGCACACCAAATGCAAGACCCAGATAGGAATTCAAACCGGCTCCAACCGAACCCGAACCAAGCACAGCTTCCAACGAACGGTATTTGAAGGATGCAACCTGAAAATTGTAGAAGTCCCAGACGTAGTCGATACCCGCAACCCCGTGTATGCCCATCCCTGCCTCGGCACTCGTTCCCACAAAAAAATAAGGACGCAAAAGGGAATTTTGTTGAACACGCATGAGTGGTTTCAGGAGTGCACAGGGCTTTTTGTTGATTTCAAGCCAGCGCTGGCGGGCACCACGAATGATCCCTGAAAGAAAATTATTTTTTACATGACCAGAATTGTTTTGCGACAATCCAAAGGAGTTTTGCAAAGAACTCTCCTCGTTCAATACTCCCTCGAAAGCATTTTCAATATTCGTGCTGGCCTCGGACTCAATCTGGTCCGCGGAAGCAACACTCAAATCCTGTGAAGGCTTTGGCTTGCAGGCCGCAAAAATGAAGCAAATCAGAACCAAAGATGCTCTGGTCCTGACTTCAAACATCAGGGGTGCTTTTTCGTGAAACAATTTCCTCACAGCGTTTGAAACCCTGTTCACCGATCAAGGCAACTTGAAAGTTCGGCGTTGGTTCGAACTTGGCCAATCCATCTCTTGGCGACGCTTTCGGGAACCCTGTCTGAGAAAATCTGGGGCTGAAGTTGCTGGGAAATCTCTGCAAAGCGAAGGTACTGTGAATTTTCCCCGCAACCTAGAATATCTGCAAAAGCCCTCAGGTGATCCCCATCACCCTGTGCTGATTCCTTTGCGAGACTTTCCAGATTCACAGCCACGAAGGTGGCTTGCTCCTTCAACATTGCATCCTCATCATCTGGAATATCGTTGCAATTCGAAATTCCCGAGACGATTGAACTTGACTGTGCCGAGCTTGGCCCGGACAAGAAGAAACCGAATGGCGAACCACCAATAGCAACAGTTCCTCCACCAGCAACAACAACAACGGATGATGCCACTGAAACGCCGAGATCAGTGCCACCGGCAATGGATAGTTGTGTACCCATGGAATTGTCTTTGGGGTTGAAAACAAGAGTTCCCAATCCACACCCACCCATTCCATAGTTTGGCAGTCGGTAGCGGCGCTCTCCTTGGTCTGAAGAACGCCTGGATTTTGCATGAGCTGAAAAAGAAAAAAGGAAAGAAACACAGAGGCCAAGACACAATTTCATTTTCATTGAACAACTCCGGTTTGACTATCCCTTGAGACAAGAACGCAGTCTTTTGCCAAATCTTTGTTTAGCAGCATCGAGTCCTTCAATTGATCAAGTGCAGCCACAGCACCTGGAGAGGAAAAGATGGCACTGTATTCCTTTTGCGAGTGCGACTTGAAAGCAGGCAACTGCTTGTCCCCGCAACCGAGCAAATGCGACAAAGCTTCGAGGGAGGCCCCCTCTCCGCGAGCCATTTCCTTGCTCAATTGCTCATAATTGGCAAACATGAACCTTTCCTGTTCAACACTCGCTTCGTCTCCGCGGTCGGGTCTGCAATTTGAAGTCCCCGAGGTGAGCCCCAGATATTTGGACCAGAACGTCCCATTCGTTGTTGCTGCAGACATTTGACTCCCTTGCCGGCTCATCACGGCAGAACCCATGCCACACCCGGCCATGCCATAGCGCCTGCCTGCGGATGCAAGGGAAGGAACGGTTGCCACGGCAACACCGCCCAATACGAGGATCCATTTCAACATAAAAATGCCTCCACAAAAGAAAGAATCACCTGTTGAAAATTCCACCACATGAAGTCTTCAACAACGTTAAAAAGGTCCGCATGTCATGCCGATGTCAACCTCCCCAAAAATCGCGAATATTCTTTGAACTCTTTGACGAATCATCAAGCTCGTCAGAATTATGACCGCCGCATGGCTTGCCCTGCGAAGTGTTCGAAACCTCAAATAAAATGCTGGTGGGATAACCTTGGTCGACCCAAATCCCCAAATTCATCGAGGCAGGCATGCATTCAAGGCACATCGCTCCAGTCTGCTTTCTTGTCTCTTGCTCTCCCGTCAAGTCCGTGGTCAACAGTTCCCCTTCCCTGCACGTGAACAGTCTTGTCCGTTCCGATCAGGAATTCCTGTTGAAAGGATTGGTCGAGAAACCAACAGCCAACGGCTTTCGCAATCTGGTTGTCTTTGGTGATTCACTTTCCGACCCGGGAAATCTGCATCGCAAAACTCTTGGCTTCTTTTTGCCGACAAACATTTTTTATGGGGCTCGCTTCAGCAACGGACCGATTTGGACAGATTACGTCGCGGCATCGCTGAATTGGAAAGTCATCAACTACGCGGTGGGTGGTGCAAAAACCACTGGATACAGATTGCTTGATCGCTTTGTCTCAACGCCCCTGGATCGTCAAATTGAAGAACATTTACGGGAACTGAAGGGCTTGCCAAAGGAATCAACGGTTGTGGTGATTTGGGTTGGCTCCAACAACTATACTTTTGAAACGGCGAAATTTCAGGATGCGCAAAAAAAATTGGAGAAGGAAAAACTTCGGAAACACGCAGAGGACTCAATCCTCGACATCCGCAATTCAATTTCGACAATGAAGGGTCTTGGATTCAAGAATTTCCTGCTGGGAAGCATTCCTGAACTGGGTGTGTTGATCGACAATCCGAAAGATCCCAGGTTGGCAACGCCTGAAACGCTTTTTGCCGCAACAGCGGCGCACAACCACGCATTGGAGAACTTGCTTGCGGATTTTCAAAAGCAAAGCGACATTGTTGTCGGAAAATTCAGTTCCGGGGAAATCAACCAACAGACCATCGAAAACCCACAGAAGTGGGGTTTCAGACGTCTGGATGTTCCTTGTTACGTTGGCAGCCTGCGCGGGGAATTCTATGGCCCGAAAGAATTCTGTGCAGACCCAGCCGGACACAAGTTTTGGGAATTCACCCACCCAAACTCAAAAATGCACTGTTACTATGCAAGCCAGTTTTTATCCGATCTCGCCAGAATCAACATCATTCCAACATTTCCTTTCGAAACCTCGACTGCGCTCTGCAAGAGTCTTTGATCGATCCCAGATAAAAGCGCCCCATTTCGAATGTCCCTCTGTTTGCTCATGTTGATGCCATCGTGTTAAAAATACCCATTCCCTTTGAGTCGGAGCGAATGATGCGTCTTCTCGTTCTTGCGTTTTCTCTTCTGGCAATTCCGGCGTGGGCCGGAGTGACCGACCATTTTCAATGCAAATTGAATCTGAAACGTGGTCCACAAACGCAAGCTTTTCAACTCAGGCAATTGATGACTGCCGAGCGAAAACCAATAGCCTATCCAGTGCCGGGTGGCAGACAGATTTTCGTAACCGAGGCAGACATCCCTTATGAAATCTATCTGGGATGGGACAAACTCACCGCAAAAATCACCTACAGACATGCACTCGAAAGAGATGCGCAAGGCAAGGCACTGCGCGCTGCCCAGTGGAAATGTTTTGAGGCCAGCATCGAAACCGTAGACGGTCTGGAAAGCTTCAGCTGCGGCGACCAACAGCACGCCGACGACCCGTTCGCTGACCCCAACCAACGCTGGCGTCCGGTCACCATCAAGAACGACTCTCCCGACTGGAACGCAGGGCAGGCGTATCATGAGCAGTTTATCAGCGGAAACGACAACCTGACCCTTGACTGTATTGTTCAAAACCAGAAAATGCTTTAAAAAAAGAGAATCCGCAAACCAGTCGCGGAGTCGGTGATGTTGAAATTCATCCTGGGTGGCTCCATGACTCCTGACACAATCAAAAAATTTTCATTTGCAGTGCATCGGACACTTTTACAGCTGTTCTGGTTGTTTTTGAGTGTTGGAATTTCAACTCAGGCGATTGCTGAAATCGCCATCCCCAATCTTTCATCACCCGTCATCGATGACGCTGGCTTTTTTTCAACAATTGAAAAACAGAGCCTCGAGCGGGATATCCGCGCATTGTTTGAAGCACAGGGCCCACAGTTGCAAGTCTGGACGTTTCCCACTTCGGAAGGTGAACCAATCGAAAGTCTTTCACTGCGAGCCGTTGATGCATGGAAATTGGGGCGGCCTGGAAAAGACGATGGACTGCTGCTGACAATCTCACGCACAGAAAGAAGATTCCGGCTTGAAGTTGGTCGCGGACTCGAGGGCGTCATTCCTGATATTGTGGCGTCGCGAATGTTGAGAAACTTTTTGGTTCCAGCACTCAGAAAATCGCAGGCCGCTTTTGGGGTTTCCAGCGTGATTGATGAAATCGCGCGGTTGACCCTCCCTGATGGTGGAAAAGATTTCGAAGGCAAGGTCATCAAACAACGTCCAGTCCGAAAACGTTCGCTTTTTGATCTGATCGTGTTTTTTTTGTTCATGGGCATATTTGTGATTCTCTCCATTGTTTCGTCTCTCAAAAGAGGACGGCGCGGCTTTGGCAGAAGCTACTACGGTGGCGGATGGTCGGGTGGCGGACGCTGGGGCGGCGGAGGAGGAGGCGGTGGAGGGTGGTCGGGTGGCGGCGGAGGATTCTCGGGTGGTGGCTCGAGCGGTGGTTGGTGAATAAAGACTTTGCTTGTGTTTGAAAGGATACATTCGATGATGAAAAGAAGAATACTTTCTGGTCTGACTGGAGTTTCACTGGGTCTTTCGCTGGCGGTGGTTTCAGGATGCGGCATCCAGAGCATCCCAAAAT
>JBMSQQ010000099.1:0-12353 GCA_049423385.1 Silvanigrellaceae bacterium
AAGTGAAGTTTGCTGCACCAGAACAACGGATTCATCTCTGACAGCGTGTCGCCATAAGCGCGTTTCCATGAATCACTCATCAAGGTCGACAATTCATCAGGAGACAAAGTGCGCTCGCTGCGTTTTTCGTAGAATGACTTTTCAAACCAAAAACGGGCAGGAATGTTCAACAGGAATGCTTCTGCACTGCCCAAATCGCCCCACAGCACTTGCCGCTTTTCTTCGGCAGACCTGGCCTTCTTCAACAACACGTCACTCACCACGGTTTCCGCAAAAATACTCGCCGTCTCGGCAAGCGTCATCGGATAATAAGTTTCCGGAAGTGGCAGATCACGCATGACCCAATTGTGAAATGCGTGACCCAATTCGTGGGCCAGGGTTCCAACGTCTTCAAGGCTTCCCTTGTACGTCATGTACACCCGTGGGGTGCGCGATTTGGCAAAGCGCGTGCAATAGGCACCGGGCCGCTTGTTGTTGCTCACTGAACCTTCGATCCAACCGTTGCGCACCATCACATCGACAAACTCACCCATCTCGGGATCAACATCGGCAAACGCGCTGCGCACAAGACCAATGGCTTCGTCGAAGGAAATTTTTGTTTCCACTTCCGAAGGTGCAGGCGCAAAAAGATCCCAAGGACCCAGAGCCGGCAATTTCATTTCCTTTGCCTTGATGCGCACAGCTTGTCGGCCGATCTCGGCATTGCCTTCGACAACCTGAATCATCGCATCAAGCGTGCTGCCGGTGATGTGATTCGAATGGAGCGGTTGATCCAAAAACTGGAGCTGCTTTTTGCCGCTGCGCGTGCGGTAATTGTCCAGCCGCCAACCTGCCAGGGCGTTGAGGATGGAAGCACAGGATTCCTTTTGGGTTTCCCACGCACTGTTGATTCCGCGAAAAGACGCCCGACGCTCTTCCGGGTCGGCACTCTGCAGCCCACCTGCGGCCCGCGCCAATCCCATGCTTTCGCTTTTCCCATTGTATACAACCGCGCACTGAAGCGACGAAGAAATGTTGTCGTACAATGTTCCCCAGGCAGAAGGACCATTCACAGCAAAGCGGGTGAGCAGTTTCTCTGATTCAAGACTCAACAAAAACGGCGACCACTCGCGTTCCTTGGCAATCAAGAAACGATGAGGAGCAAATTCCGCCCGAGCCAGACAAGCCGTCGCGAAAGCTTCCGGAGACTTTGTCATAATGAGGGAAAGTGACGTGACGGCCTCACCAAGCCGGGTCATTTGCTGACGCAACACGGCCTGCATTTGCCGAGCCTGAGCATGTCCTCCATCAACACTCAACAAACACGAAACAAACGTGCCGAGATTGGCACCCAAAACAAACGTTTCGTCTGCAGAGCGCCGAAAGCGGCTGGCAGCCTCGATCAATTCAATATCTTTCTCGGACAATTGTTCAACACGCTCAACTTCTGCATCGAACAAACCCGACTGTTCGATGATGCGCGCAATCGACTTGTTCAGCAGATCGAGGTCGGAAACAAATTCAGGCGAATCCAAATCGCGATACTCTGAATTGTTGTTCCAGTGTGGTCCTTGAAAATTGTCCTGATTCATTTTGTTCCATTCTTTTATCTGTATTTTTCGTCGAGGTTCGGCTTTCGACCGGTCTTACGGTCTTGGAAGACGCATTTGTTCTGGATTGAAGCGGAAATCGATTCCACGGAATGTCATGTCGAGACGTGGTGTGTCGAGCGAGTCTCGACCATTCTCTGCACGACACTGTGGACGTGGCATGCCCGTGCGGGCCAGGTATGTTTTCCATTGGGCAGCGCGAAGCTCCGCAGACACTTCGCGCTCAACAACGATGGAACGGAAAACGTTGAAACTTGGTCGTGGTGTGCGGTGCAGCTCATTTGACCTGTCAACAGACAAGAGTCCGAACTTGGGACAATAACCATCTGCCCATTCCCAGTTGTCCGACAGCGTCCAGAAAAAATAGCCATCCACGGGCACGCCTGAATCCATCGCGAACTTCACCGCTGCCAAATGCTCAACAAGATAGGCTCCGCGCAGAACGTCCGTGGAATCGGAAATACCATTTTCCGTGACCACAAAACTGAGTTCGTTGCGCTCTTTTTTGCGGGAAATTTTCTGAACGTTGTAGCGATGATTGTATTCAACCAACAAAAGAGCCAAACCGGCGGGAAAAACAGCCCGGCCGGATTCGCTGTATTCGGCCCGATCCACAAACGCCGCACCCAGTCCCTTGACGACTTCCTGCCCGTAATAATTGATTCCCAGAAAATCGAGCTTGCCTGCAGTTTTATCGGTGAAAACAAATTTTGAAATAGAATCAAAATACCTGGCAGACGGCCAGTCAAACCAACTTGCTCCAATATTGAAGCTGATGTTGTGGGCCAATCCGACCCGTGCCGGTTGTCCATGCTGAAATGGATTCGTGGCGGAAGCCTTCGCGCGATCGAAAGCATGAATCATGTCGTAAATGCGATTGTGCGCCTTCGCGATGTTTTCGAGCGAAGCCCAATAGGCTCCTCGCACAACCAATGGAACCGATATCAATCCACCCAAACGCTGTTTTCCGCCGGGCGGCCAAATGCCTGCAACATCCGAGAGAAGGGCAAATACAGTCGGTTCATTGAAGGTGATCCATTCATCAACCAGTCCCGAACATTCGCGCACAACGTCTTCGGCGAACCGCACAAAGGCATCAGAAACTTCTGGATTCACCCAGCCACCCTTCTCAACCGCCCAGCCGGGCAACGAGTGGTGAAACAGAGTGACCACAGGTTCCATCCCGCGACCACGAATCATCCGAAGGATTTCCTTGTAACGCATCAAAGCCTGCTTGTTTTGAATTCCGGCAGGACAATTTCCAGCCTCGCCACACCTGGCGCTTCCGGGTTCGTTGGGAACAAGACGCCCCCAATCCAAGGCGAGGCGAAGTGTCTTGACTCCTGATGCCTGAGCCCAGTTGAGTTCGGTTTCCGGTTCGCTCCAGAAGCGCAATCGCTCTTCCGGATTGTCTGCGTTTTTCCAGGCCGCAACCCCACCTGCACGGGCGAATTCCACCCAGGAATCCTCGAGTGCATCCTCACTGTGCGCAGGCGCGGTTGCGAGCCCAAAGACAAATGGTTTGTCTTTGAACGAAATGCTTTGCGCAGACGCTGGCAAAGACAAAACTGTAAGCAACATGATGAGGCTACGGACCAATATCATGAAACCTCTCAAACACGGCCGAACATCAAATCCAAAACCCAGGCCATCCGAAGATCGAAAACCCCGGAAGCTGCGGAGACTATTGCTTTGTATTGGCCTCGTCAACGACCAATATTCAACGATATTTTCTTGTGATTTTAGACAGATAACCTACCAAGCCAAGCCTGCATCCTGAGCTTTTTTTGCGCCGATGCCGTCGACATGCTGCGCACCAGCCCAAAGGGTTCACGCGCCGGAGGCCAAGGTCTGTCGTATTTTCCAAGGCACCAATAGATCCCCGTATATGAATTCGGATCACGTCCATCGAGAGAGTACTTGTTGTTGAGGTACTCCATGCGCTGCAAGGCTTCCTCGGGTCCGTTGGACCAGCGAACGATGCCCTTGCCCCAGAGCATCCGCATGTAATTGTGAATCACTCCCGTGCGCAACAACTCACGTTGCGCAGCATTCCAAACCGGATCCGGACTTTGTCCCGCCTCGAGCTTCTCAAGCTCAACCTGACGCGAACTTGGCGGAGTGAATTTCCGCAGGGTCTCGGCTGCCCAGTTTGGAACAAGTTGCAAACTCCCCAATGCGATTCCCGAACGATAGGCATAGTGTGACATGTTCTGTCCCAGCTCACGCCAGGTGACGAGTTCATCGATGAATTTGCCGGCAGATGTTTCAGCATGAATCTGCTCCGCACTTTCAACGCCCATGCGTTTTGCGGTCTCCGCCAGAATCGTTCGACTGTGGATCATTCCAAAATGCAGCCAAGGAGAAAGGCGTGAGGAACAAGCCTCATCGGGATGATTTCGTTCCTCTCCATATCTTCCAATGTCATTTTTCAAGAATTGTTGCAGGCGTTTCAATGCCGGCGCTTCCCCACCCAGGAAAACGGAACTCCCAAAAACGCTGGGGCTGACACGAGCAAAGGCACTGATGGCCCTGCCATATTCAAGCGCATCAAAATTTCGCGTGCCGACCGTGTCACCCAGCAGCAATTCGCCATCCAAAGCCAGCTTGCGATCAAAGACAAGACGCTCTGCAATCATGCTCTCAATGGCAAGTTTTTCGCGCATGGCAGTGGCAATATAAGGCTTCAATTTTGGCCTTATGAATCGCGCGGCAGCTTCAACCTTGGCGTATTTGAAGAGCGGAACCAAACCACAATCATCCACCAGAACAAACGGCGCCTCGGCAGCCTTTTTCTCGGTGAGCCGCTTTGAACGCAATGCGATGTCGGGAAAAATGTAAAACGTGGCCCAATCACAAACGACCGCAGAAGCCCTTTCGAGCAGCTTCGCGACGATTTGGGAATTGCGAACCTGTGCCGGCTCACTCAACAAACCGGTCGTGAAAGCCTTCTCGGGAAGCAAGCTCGAATCAATCACCGCCGACACGTTTTTTTCCGGGTCGACACGCGGATCGGCTCCCTGCGGCACGAAGATGTAACCATCCAGCTGCGCAGAGTTGTGTGATGCTCCCTGACCGACAAAAGAATGGACCCGCTCACTCGACCACGGCGCATTGCCCGACATGGCCTCAATCACCAATACCGGCTTTTTAAGCCATTTTGAAAGAACGCCCGCAACAGCAAGCCCGGCGTTGTCGCTCGAACGCCTTTGGACGGTCATCAGATAAACAACGTAGTCGCCTTCGACAGGCTGGGAACGCGCTGCTTTGTTCAGCACCGAGGCCAGTTTGAGAGCATCCGCAGGGGCTGAAGTCCAGGAAGTGAGGGGCTGCGGATCTCGCGCATCGCCATCACCAAAAACCAACACGCGGTCGAGAAACAACCCACGTTCAGCCAATTCCCCGCAAAAACGCTGCGCCTGTTGATTGCCCATGAGCCATTTTCCTTTACTCTTGAGGTGGCCCTCGTCTCGGGCTAGATCAACCACAATGTGAAACGGGGCGGACGATGGCAAGTCAAATTGGGGTTATTTTCAAGGTCAGCACATTTGGTGAATCCCACGGACCAGCGGTTGGCTGCGTTGTCGACGGTTGTCCTGCCGGAGTTCCGCTCGACACGAAAGTTATTCAAGCCGAACTGAATCGCCGCAGACCAGGGCAAAACAAATTCACCACGGCGCGCAATGAGCCCGACACATGCAAAATACTTTCGGGTGTGGAAAACGGAATCACGCTCGGAACACCCATCGCAATCGTCGTGGAGAACAAGGATGCACGCCCCGCTGACTATTCAGACTCGCAATCCATCTTTCGTCCAGGCCACGCCGATTACACGTATCACGTGAAATTTGGAGTCTCGGCCCGCAGTGGTGGTGGCAGAGCCAGCGCCCGCGAGACGATTGGCCGTGTTGCAGCGGGAGCCGTCGCCAAGCAGATGCTTAAAAAAATCTGCGGAGAGAAAATTGCGGTTCATGCCTGGGTTCAGCGCATCGCCCATATCGATTGTGGAAACGTGACCCGGCCATTGCCCACTGACTCCATTGAGTCCTCTGATTTGAGAACACCGCATCCGGAAGCTGAAGCCAAAATGAAGGAACACCTCGAGAGCCTGATGCAGGCTGGTGACACTGCAGGTGGATTGATTCGCTGTGTGGTTGAGGGTGTGCAAACGGGCTGGGGCGAACCCGTCTTCGACAAACTCGAGGCAGAATTGGCAAAAGCCATGCTGAGTCTTCCTGCGTCCAAAAGCTTCGAAATCGGTTCAGGGATTGCGGGCACATTCAGATCGGGTTCCGAAGAAAACGATGCGTTCATCCAATCCGACAGCGGCAAGACAATCACCCGCACCAACAACAGCGGTGGCATCCAGGGTGGAATCAGCAATGGCATGGACATTGAGTTTTCCGTGGGATTCAAACCGGTCTCATCCATTCGACAAGCACAGGACTCGGTTTCCAAAGATGGCAAACCCCAAAAGCTGGAGATTCAAAAAGGCCGGCATGATCCCTGCGTCCTGCCAAGAGCCGTGCCGATTGTTGAAGCCATGACCTGGCTCACGTTGGCTGATCACGCACTGCGGGCTGCACTCAACCGAGTTGATTCGCTGGCAGGTTTCATGACTTCAAATCATCAAATGCAGAGTCCATCATGAGCCAGCGCGTTGATGCGATAAAATTCATATCCGAGTTGCAGTCGGCGAAGGAAAACCCGCGGCTCAAGATAGTCCTCACCGACAACTCGCTCATCCGCAAATTGATTGCAGACAGGCTTCACAGGCTTGCGGGTGTGCGTCCTCAACTCTTCTCCGGCAAGTCTGCAGTTCAGGAAGCAGTGGAATCATTGTCAACAGGAGATCTGTTTGGCGAGCCTGCTCCAGCCTGGATCGAACTTTCCGAAAAAATGAGCGCGAAACAATGGACGGAAGCTGCGGGACAATTCTCTCTCCTCAGTGAACCTGCGCGCCAGGAATTGTTTGTCCTGGCACCTGCTGCCAATCGGCATGGCGCACCCGAGGCCAAGGCACTGCCATGGAACGCGGAAGTTTTGGTGATTTATGAACCACAGCGTTCGGAAGGGCTCGAGATCCTAGCGATGCTCGCACCCAGGCATGGACAAGTCATCAGCCAGGCCGGAAAATCGCAAATCCAACAATGGTGCATTGCCGCCTACGAACACTACAGTGCAGATCTCGAAGCTTGCGACCTTCATTTTGAACGGATGGCAAAGGGGCATCTTGCGTTCGAAGCTGCTTTTGTAGCCAAGACCAGCCTCGATGCATTCGATCTCGTCGAGGCATTCTCCACTGGCGACATCAGCCTAGTGCATCTGCGCATGGCTCAACTTGAGCAGACTGGCGAAGACACCAGCAGTATTCTGTCGGTTTTTGCCTATACCGGACGCCAGGTTGTCGCATTTCAGTCTGCACTGGCCAAGACAGGGAACGTTCGTTCAGCTCATGAGCAGGTTAAAACCCCTTACCCTTCCCAAGCCCGTATTGAGCGTCTGGCGAAACTTGTGTCGACAGACAAATGGGCCCGTTTTTTTCTGGCAGCAGCGGAACTTGAGCTGCGTTGTCGAAACCAGCGCGACGCCCACAGTTGGCTGGCTGTCGAGCTGACTGGCCTTCTCTCCTGAAATCTGATTCAATTGAAGGCAAGCCAAGTTTGAAAAGAGGTTGAACCGCGCATGCAAACAGATGGTCAGGAAGTCTCAAAAACATTGCGTGTCCTGCAAAACATCAGGGTTTACCTGGTTGAAGACGATCTCCCCACGGCTCGCGTCTACCAGAAGCTCCTTCAGGATGCAGGTGCCATCGTCGAACACTTTGCCACCGCATCGTCATTTCACGATCGCATGAAAAACAGCGACGAATGGGAAGGCCATGACTCCCTGCGTCCACAACTTGTGCTTGTCGACCTGATCCTACCGGACGGTTCGGGATTGGAACTTATCGAACTGTGGCACAAACGCTGGCCACACATTCCGGTGATTGCCATCACGGCCTATGCAACGGTCGACACCGCGGTCACCGCCATGAAAGCCGGCGCGTTTGATTTTCTTCGCAAACCGATAGAACTGGAAGACCTTGTCCTGGGCATGCAAAAGGCCCAGCAGCACGGGGAACTGTTGCGCGAAAACAAATCCCTGAACCATGCCGTGCATATTCTGAGCATCGCCCAGACTTTGGCAGGAGTTTCCGAAAAAAAGGCGCTGCTCAAAACCTATCTCAAGCTCATCACCCGTGAGATCAAAACGAGCGAAGGGTTCTCGTTCTTTTTCGATGCCAACCGCTCCTATCCCGAACTTCTTCTGGATTTGAGGCAAGCGGGCCAAGGCAGAACCGAACCCCAGGAAGTCATCCAGCAGTCGTTGTCGCCCCTCATTCGAAACAGGGAACCGGTGCCCGAAAACTTCGCTGAAGTGGACTCCGTGACTCTCATGCAGCCAAACATAATCGCCGCGAACCAATCTTCCTTCGTCGTGATTGAATTCAAGAGCCCCACCGGCAACAGCGGCTTCATTGCCCTTTCCAAGGAAGGACTTGCTCAACAAGCGTTGCTTGATGCCCTGCATCAAGTCATGCCGATCACCATGCAGGCAGCTCGCACGTTTCAAAATCTGGATGTGGCAACATCGCTTTCATTGGTCGACGAACTCACAGGCTTGTACAATCAACGCTTCATGGAAGTTTCGCTGTCGCGGGAAGTGGCACGCAGCCAAAGGTACGGAAGCCCTGTCTCACTGCTTTTCCTTGATCTCGATCGTTTCAAATCGATCAACGACACCTTGGGCCACGTCGTTGGCAGTCAGATGATCAAGGCCGCCGCAAAGACAATGCGTGATCTCATACGTGATTCGGATCAACTCTTGCGTTATGGCGGCGATGAATTCTGTGTCATTCTGCCAAACACAACGCTCGAAGGTGCACACATCTTGGCAGAGCGCATCCGCTGTGTCTTTCATGAAAAGACTTTCAACCTGAGCGATTCAACCGGCGTGACAGACGCCAACAAACTGAACATCACCACGAGCATCGGGGTTGCCTGCTTTCCGGAATCGGCACAAACGGTTCAGGAACTCGTCAAGGAGGCGGACGCTGCGATGTATGCAGCAAAGAAGGCTGGAAAGAACTGCGTGAGTCTTGCACGCACGCAAGCACTTTAGATGGTCTCCTGCGACTCTTCTTCACTGGCCCGATTGTTGAACTGAATCAACAACTCGGACAAGGAACGGGAGGTCTCTGCGGTAAAATTGATGAATGACACGCCATGCCAATTCATTTGACCAACGATTTCAACCCATCTGACCTCGCAGGTCACGTTGGAAAGGCCTTTGCTCACCAACAACGAGTTCCAATCCTCTCGACCTGAAGTGATGGTGACGTTGATTTGTTCCTTTCGGGCAAATGCAGACGGGAACTCGAGGCAAAACCCATTTTCCGAAAAATCCACAACCCGGCCTGAAAGTCCTTCACGTGTGACTGCATTGAGCGGCACATGACACAACCATGGAATACGAGGAGAAGCGCGCTTTGAGCCGGTTCGCACCAGGCGAAGAGCGCCTTTCAGAAGCTCCGCATCATTTCCAAATGGATTGCAATCCCATGCTTCAAACAAACCTGCCTGATGCTTCATCTGAAGGTAACGACGCCCCCAGAGTGCACTGACTCCGAAATCCAGCGGTTTGCCGTGATCATCTATAATGGTTTTGACCTTGGGGCTCACCAAAACCCGAAAAATATCGGCTGCACTTTCCAGACGCTTTGAGAGGTTGACGGTCTCACCAATCAGCGTCACATCCGGATGCACATCATCGGCGAGACTCAAATCCCCCATCAAAACAGGGCCGGCATTGATGCCGATGCGCACAGGCAGAGCGTGCCATCTTTTATGGTCCTTTTCATTGGGCGACGTTTCAGAATCAAGAAAGCGCTTGGCCAATTCACGTTGAATTTGGATGGCGGCAGCAATGGCCGACATGGATGCCTCGGCAAGATAACTTTCCTCGTGTTCGCGAGTGCTGTCGTAAAAGTAACACAAAAGACCGTCGCCCAGTGTCTTGTTGACTTGTCCATGATGCGAACGAACAATCTCAGCGATGCGGCGCAGGCACAGCCTGAGTTCAGAAAAAACAGTCGCGACGGATTTTTTCCCGGAAATTCGTGAAAAACCCTCGACATCGACAAACATGACCACCGCCTTGATCTCGCGCGGTTCGATTCCAAGCTGGGTTATATTCGTCATAAAGGGCTCCCTGGAGTTGCTACCATGCTACTGCCCGGGGAGCCCAATTTGCAATCAACGAAAACGATTGATTACTGACGGATTTTGCTGCGCAGTTGTTTGAGTTTGGCAGCCGCCTCAAGATGCCGAGATTCAAGATCGGCAAGATGTTTTTCGGCCTTCCCTGGATCTTCCGAACTGGTGAGAAGCAAACCCAGATGCCCTTCCATTTCATTCAGCTGAAGCTGCTGGCGCGAAAGAATCTTGGCGGCCTTGAAAAGATCGCTGTCTGCAACCGAATTTTCGGCAGCAGGAACAGGCGCAACCTTGCTGCTGCTGTTGGCTGTCGAGGAGTCGCTTGCCGACGAAAGTTCAGGCTTCGCTGCAACAACGTTTGCCGATGCCACTGCATTGACTGGAGACGTTTGAGCTTGCTCCTGTGCAAGCCCCTGGGTCGGCGAGGCTTGAACAAGATCGTTCGTCACTGTGCTTTGTGACGACTCGTTGGAGCCCATCTGGGATTGCAAAGCAGGCTCATCCGATGTGGACTTGCTGGTTGCTTTGGTCGAATCCGACAACGACAAGATTGTGCGAATTGTTTCAACTTCAGGCGAGTCGGATGTGAGCCGCCCGGTTCCAATAGCGAACCAGAGAGAACCCAAAATCGTCAGCAGGAATCCGCGCATCAGCCAACGTCCGGGTCCAACGCGGGAGCTTCGGAAATTGTCAGTAGCCTCTGCAAACTGGCTCATCGCATAGTCAAACCTGCTCTTGGCATTTTTGCTCGTGGCCCGCGACGAACCTGCGAGAATGGAATTTTGTGGCAACGACAACGGAACCACATTGGATTTGATGTTCTTGTCGTTGTTTCTGATCTCGTCAGGGCCAAAAGACATGGGAAATTGAGAGTTCATGGCACAGGTCCTCCGAGGCCATGCTTGCAAAATCCGTGCCAGAAACACGCCTTGCCAATAAACCGCAAATATTCATAAACATTGAGGTTTAATTCAAAAACCAAACCCAATCCGCGAAAAACTCGGAAGAAGTGGGTAAACAGTGTAAAGAAATTGTTCAGTCGAGCAGCAGGGGAATCCGAGATGCAGCCCAGGATGAAAACACAAATCGAAGAGTTGATCAGCCGACACATTGAACCCGAACACTTCGAGGTCACCGACGAAAGCTGGCAGCATGGCGGAGGCCCGGAGGCACAAAGTCATTTCAAAATCGTCGTTGTTTCAAACCGATTCGTTGGACAAAAATTGCTGGCGCGACACAGGGTCGTACAAGCCATTCTTGCCGACATTGTTGCGCAGGTCAGGGCGATTTCGCTGCACACCCTCACGCCGGAAGAATGGCAAAACGCAGCAGAGAACAACGTGAACTTCCGCTCACCGGGATGCCACAACAAAATGTAGGTCGTGGTTGCGATGCCTCGATGACTCACTTCATTCGTGACGTCAATGCACCCTTCTCATGTTCGGCAACCATGTCCGAATTTCCGCCAATCAAAACACCGTTGACAAAAATCATCGGGAATGTCGAAAATCCCGTCCACATCTTCAACGTCACTCGTTCATTGTACTGACTGAAATAGCTTCCAAACTCGAGATATTGAAATGGAATGTTCCAGCGGGTGAGATTCTTGATTGCCTTCTTGACGAAGTAGTTCCCTCGCATGCCAACAACCACAACCTTGTTTTTTTGAATCTCCTGCTCCACTTTTTCGACAACTTCCGGATGAAATTTTTCAAGTGACGTTTTCAGTTCAGAAGAAACTCGATCGGCGGGAAGAACTTTTCTGAATGACATTGCAGGTACCCTCAGAATTGAAAAAGCAAAAAAAAACCTCCGAGACGCGCCCGGAGGTTTTCTTTTTGAAGATGGTGGGTCTGGGCTGAGTTGAACAGCCGACCTCGTGCTTATCAGGCACGCGCTCTAACCACCTGAGCTACAGACCCGAATTCTTCATCCAGAGAGAGATTGAAGTCACAGAGTGCGTGAAGAGTTGACCTGGAAGGAATTCTCACTGGGAGAATCCTTTGTCGGTGAGCCTATGTAAGAGCCCACCTTAGAGCAGTTGTTACCAACCACTCGTCTTCCTAGAAAGGAGGTGATCCAGCCGCAGGTTCCCCTACGGCTACCTTGTTACGACTTAACCCCAATCATCACTTGAACCTTGGCAGACTGCCTCCTTGCGGTTGGCTCATCTGCTTCTGGTGCAAGCAACTTTCGTGGTTTGACGGGCGGTGTGTACAAGGCCCGGGAACGTATTCACCGCGGCTTGCTGATCCGCGATTACTAGCGATTCCAGCTTCATGTGGTCGAGTTGCAGACCACAATCCGAACTGAGACCATGTTTTTGCGTTTTGCTCTACCTTGCGGCTTAGCATCGCTTTGTTTTGGCCATTGTAGTACGTGTGTAGCCCTGGATGTAAGGGCCATGAGGACTTGACGTCATCCCCACCTTCCTCCGGTTTATCACCGGCAGTCTCCTTAGAGTTCCCAACTTAATGATGGCAACTAAGGACAAGGGTTGCGCTCG
>JBMSQQ010000100.1:0-11890 GCA_049423385.1 Silvanigrellaceae bacterium
ATGGTGAACTAGAAATAGTTGACTCAAGTAAACTAAAAGGAGGAGGTCCTTCTCATAGATGGCAGCAGTTGAGTTCAGCGAGAGCCCATTTCAAAGGAATAGGATTTGGTGCGCAAAAGAGCTGCGTGTTGACGGGGTACGTGTCGGCGTGCAGGCGACACAAACTCTTGAAGTCACCGTTCTGTGCTGCCTTCCAGATTGCCAACATGGCACCGGGAATCAGGTGTGTTGTGACACTGATTACGCCTGAGGCGCCGCACATCATCGCGGGCGCAAAAGTTGGGTCGTCTCCGCTCAAAATCCCAACCTGCTGTGAGAGTCCTGCAGCTTCCAGGGCCAGGTTCATGTCGGTCACGACCCGGATATCACCCGCTGCTTCCTTGATGGCGACGACGTTTTTCGCTTCACTGGCAATCGCGACCAATGTTTTGGGCTGCAGCGCGCAACCGGTGCGTCCTGGAACGTTGTAGAGGCAAACCGGCGTTGTCGGAACCGATTTTGCCACTGCAAGGAAATGTTCCTTGAGTCCTGTTTGGTTGGGTTTGTTGTAATACGGGGTGACGACCATGATGCCGGCGACTGTTTGACCCTGGACCTTCAAAGTCGAAAAGTGGCGCGATGACTCAATTGTCTCCTGGGTTGAATAAGATCCGGTTCCGACGTGAATGCGGAATGAATCGGTCTGATACTCAAGGGCTGTCTTCACGAGGAGCTCTTTTTCGTCTTTGCTGAGGGTAGGGCTCTCGCCGGTGGTGCCGCAGACAACAACACCATGAAGACCAGCGTCCCTCTGCATTTGAAGCATCTTCCTGAACGCAACAAGATCAATCGAGAGGTCTTTGCCAAACGGAGTTGCCAACGCAGTTAAAACACCTGTAAATGGTTTGATGGTCATGACATCCCCCTAGAGCAGTCAAAAACAAATGAGTTCCTTTCTCTTTAGTGCAGATTCGTCGAAAAAGCATCCTTGGTTTGCAGGGGATGGTTTTGAAAGTTTTCGTGGTCAGGTCATTCCAATGTTGGAGGCTCTGGAGCCGCGACAGCAATGGTTTTCGGAGGAGCTTCAGGAGTTGCTCAAAGAAAGTGCAGCGACGATGCGGGAGCATTTGCCTCAACATGTCACAACTTCTTCGGTTGTCCTGAGTTCGCAGGGTGATTCAGTTCTTCTGCTTTTTCATAACAAAATAAATGAATGGGTCTACCCTGGAGGACATGCGGATGGTGACTGGCATCTGTTGAGGTCGAGTCTCAGGGAGTGTTTCGAGGAAACCGCACTCGACGTGATCGAGGTACTGCCTCCTCTCTGCTTGAATAATTTTTCAACCGC
Source organism: Silvanigrellaceae bacterium (assembly GCA_049423385.1). Taxonomy (GTDB): domain Bacteria; phylum Bdellovibrionota_B; class Oligoflexia; order Silvanigrellales; family Silvanigrellaceae; genus RFOM01. Next base: position 1,328 of record JBMSQQ010000100.1, read on the forward strand.
GGCTTTGTGTCCTCACTTGTTCCAGAAATTTTGGATAAAAACGTCCCGAACCGATCCGGCACATGTTCATTTTGATGCGGTTTTCGTGTTTCGAGCTGTGTCTGCCGGCAGCGTGTCTTTTGATCCCCGGGAGTCTTCGGCTCTCAAGTGGATTCCGGTCGGCGAACTGGAGCTTCATGCGAAGAGGGGAGCTGGAATCGTGGATGGAATTGATGCCCTGACGGCGCAGATTTGCCTTTCCGCAATGCAAAGTGCCCTTGGGTCGTGAGACTCCAAGGGCACTTGTGGGAGCGATTCGAAAATCCAAGTGTGTTGACCTGATTGCTCCGGTGGATTAGCGTTTTCTTTGGGGCCTGTAGCTAAATGGTTACGGCAGCGTGCTCATAACACGACGATATGGGGGTTCAAGTCCCTCCAGGCCCACCAAGTTCCCGGAAATTTGGAAGCGCCGCTGCTCACTTGGCAGCTGGCGCTTTTTCCTTGGCGCTTTGAGCAGCTTCGCTGGCCTTCATGACGCCTGGGAATGACTGGGTCAGGATGTCGACCAACACTGTTGGATTGTTTGGAGTCACAATCCGGCGACCACTTGCGATGTAGGTTGGAGTTTTGTCGGAGCCAGCAGCCTTGAGGTTGCTGACAACAGTTTTGAGCTCATCCATTCCATCTTCGCTGGTCATGCACTTTTCAAACGACTTCGCGTCTAGGCCTGCTTCCGTTGCGAGTTTCACCGCTTGCTTGCGAACCTCGTCAACAGAGGCTTTGCTCTGGAGAAGGTAATAGGGCGTGTTGTACGCACGCTCGGAGTACTTCCAGAATGCATCGTTGCTTTGACGTTTTGCACAGTATGCGCCTGCAGCGAGCTGCGCGGCAGGAGCATTTACGTCGTCTGTCGTGATGACTTGTGTGTAACGAATTGAGTCGCGATGTTTATCGAGGAAATTTTCAAGATCGCTCTTGAAATAACGGCACGATGCGCAGAAGAAATCGCCAACTGCAACCAGTGTCTCCTTGGCATTGGCATCGCCACGGGTCGGCATCTTGTTGAAGTCCATGGCGACGCGTGGGCCACAGGGGCTTGGCAGCAAAAGCTGGTATGCTTTTTTGTCGCGAAGCTGTGACATCGTCTTGCGGATACCGTCCTGATTGCGCTGTGTTTCAAGATGAACGCGCAGATTCTTGGCAATCGACTCGAACGTCATGTTCGGTGGGAAGCTTTTTTTATTTGTTTCATAGAACTTCTTGATGTCATCTTCGGTGACTTTCTTGTCTGCAAGCAGTTCGCCAAGTTGTGGCACCTTTCCAGGATTCACCATGCCGCCCTTTTCTTTTGCAAGAGCCAGACGGGTTGCATAGGCCTCAAGAAGTTCACGCGCACGCAGGTAGTTTTGAGAGGTCAGCTCGTAAAGCTCTGCACGCACGTCTTCTGGAAGCTGAGCACCGGCAACAGCCTGGTTGCCCACAGCCACGACTGGGCCTTCCATGCTTGCGTTCAAGTTTGCGTCACAGCCAGCTGGTGCTTCTGCGGTTGTTGTGCCAATTCCGCCCACGAGTGGACTTCTGGCGATTCCAAATCCAACCAAACAACCGACAACGACGCCGCCTACACCCAACAAAGTATTCTTATTCATGTATACACCTCGCTCTATCAAGAGATTCATCAGCCAATTGTAAATTATTTTGGAGTTCAAGTGTTGATTCTTTGTGGTGAGTGCTCAGTCGGAGTCAAAAACCCGTCAGCAGCCTCAGCACAATAAAAAAAAAGGGGACCCGAGGGGCCCCTTGTCAACCTGGAGTTCCAGTCCATCAATCGAGGTCCGAGTAACTTTCCCGACCGCCGTGACCAATGAAGTCAATGGAATCAAACTCTGGCGAATCGCTGCCGAGGCCGTCGAAGATTGTGAACGCCGGGTTGCGTTTGACTCGACCCGGTTCAACCTTGACGTTTGTTGAGGCGGCTCTTTTCTTGAGCTTTTCAACAAGTGTCGTCCGGTTCATCGAAAGCAACTGTGCCGCGCGGTTCTTGTTGTGATTCGTCCGACGCAGAGCTTCTGCGATAAGACGGTTTTCAAATTCTTCCACGACACGATAGAAATCGATGCCGCTGCCGAGATCGATGTCCTTCTTGATGAACTGTTCAATCTCGGTTCCTTCCTCGAACTGCGACTGAATGTTTGAGCCGTAGTTTTGAGGGGGATTGTAAAGAGAATTGAAGCCTGCAGGATTTCGAGTTTGTGGACCGTAACCCATGGTCGGGGTTACGGGCATTTGCTGCTGGCTCGGCGCTCTGTACTGGCTCTGCTGCTGCAATGATGGATTGTTCAGTGCACGACCTTGATTTTGAAGACCGCCACCGACTCCCTGGCTTGAGTTTGATTTCTGCGAGGGCTGCATTTGCATGCGCTCGAAGAAGGTGTCGATATTGTCCGTCACCAGATTTCTCAGGCGTGGGGGAAGATCGTTGACTTCAATGCTGCCTGAGTTTTTGAGAACAACGATGCGCTCAATGAGGTTTTCAAGCTCGCGCAGGTTGTGCGGCCAGGTGTGCTGAAGCAGCGCGCTCATTGCGTCCGGAGCAACTCCAAAGATGGATTTGCCCTTGGTTTGGTTGAACTTCTGCACAAAGTGCTCAACCAGGGGTGCGATGTCTTCACGACGTTCACGCAATGGTGGGATGTACACTGCGCAACTTGCAAGCCGATAATACAGATCCTCGCGGAAGCTTCGTTCACGAACCGCAAGATCAATATTGACGCTTGTTGAGCAAATGATACGCACGTTTGCTGTGCGAGGCGTTTGTGAGCCGACCGGGGTGAAGGTGCCGTCTGTCAGCACTCTCATCAATGCCATCTGCAGCTTCGCAGAAAGCTTGGACACTTCTTCAATAAAGATGGTTCCACCGTCAGCAATCACCAGCCTGCCTTCGCGAGCCTGGTTTGCACCGGGGAATGCACCTTTCTCGTGTCCAAACAGCTCGGCCTCGAGCAAGTCATCGGCAATGGTGCCGCACTTGACGGGGACGAATGGACCAGATGCGCGAGATGATTTCTCATGGATTGCTCGAGCCACCATCTCTTTACCTGTACCGGGTTCACCGGTGATCAAGACTGGCGCCTCAGCTTCAGCTACCTTCATAATAAGGTGCTGAACATGGCGAATGACCGTGCTTGAGCCTAATAGTGCGGACACCACGCTCACGAGAATCTCCTCATCCCCGCTCCCTGCGGACTTAAAGGTTCCAGATCCAAAAGGGGCCTCGCCTCTTCCTTGAAGCGATCGGCACCCTTCAGAATTTTCGATTGTTTGGATTGCTAGGTCAGTATGACAGGAGGTTGGCCGGATGACAAGTTCGTCCGGTGAGGTTTACCGTCCCGTTTTCAAATTAGAAAAAAACCACTTCGCCTTTCGATAAATCCTGCTCTTCATTGTTTTGCGAAGTTCTTTGGCCTGTCACCCGTGTTGACGCGGGGTTGTCTGATGGTCTCATGGCAGATTGTGCCGCTGTCAGACTTGTGACGCTCCCTCCATTCGAACCTGTCCATCCATTCGGGCTGAGGGGCTGAAGGATCGGTTCCTTGCGCCCGTTCCTGTTGAGCAGTTCTTCAACGTTGGTCTTGATCCTCTCGAGAGGTTGCATGGCGTGTTCGATTTGTTGCTTGGTGATGTCCTGAAATTGAAGGCTCAAAACGATTTGATCGATGCTCTTGGCAACGCTTTCCGAGCTCGTGACGGCATTCGATATGAGCTTTGTGAAGACTTCGGTGCTCTCCTCGGCGGTTTGTACAAGTTCACCCACGGCCATATCGACGTTCGTCTTCTTCTCGGTGTTCTTTTTGATACTGTCGACGAGATTCTTGCTCATGTCCCGGATGCTGGTGTTCACCTTTCCGACAATCTTGATGATGCTGTTGGATGCGACGCTTGTTCTGTCTGAAAGCTTGCGCACCTCTTCGGCCACAACCGAAAACCCACGCCCGTGTTCACCTGCGCGCGCAGCCTCGATTGCTGCATTGAGGGCGAGCAGATTGGTCTGATCGGAAATGTACTGGATTTCGTCGCTGATCTTGTTGATTTCTGCGGTGTTGACGAGAATCTGTTCGATGGACTTCGACGACGTTGCGTTGAGTTGCGAGTTTTCTTCGAGCATTGAGGTCATTTCTTTCAGAAGACCAAGGCTCTTTTGAATCACTTCGCTCAGACTGGTTGCGGACGCATTCGCACGGCCACCTGCAAATTGTGAAGAAATCTGGTGTGATTCGACGAGATGTTCCTGCGCCTTTTCATAGATATATCGGACCTTGTCGCTGATCTCGATGGCGCTGGCTTCCGTTTGCTTGGTGACTTTTTGGAGTAGATGCGAAATTTCTGGAACAAGGGCAATCATTTCCTGCAGGAGTCGGTGTTGTTCCGTTTTGTTTTGTTCGCTTTGATTCAACTCGGCCTGCAGTTTCGCAAATCGGCTGGAGAAGTCTTGTACCTTGCTGGATGCGCTTTGCGCCCTTCCTTCAAGTGACCTTGCAATGGAATCGAATTCTTTTTTCTGGGCCTGCAGACGTTTGTTCATGTTCTCAGCTTCAAGCTTCCAGAAGTCGACGGATTTCTGCAGCGCAATCATTTTTGTTTCGTAATCTTGTTGCAGCGATGCAACTGCCTGGCGCTGGCTTGATTCCTCTGTTGTCTTCTGGGTCAGCTGTGTGGTTGCGGACGCCTTCGCAGCGATACGTGCTGCACTGGCCTCGGCCTGGTATTGTACAACCTGTTGTTGGAGTGTTGATATTTGTTGCTGAAGCGAAGATGCATTCTGCACCGCCAGCTCAACCTTCTGAAGAAGCAGATTTTTTTCGTCGTCCCAGTACTTTTTGGCCTGCTCGGATTTTTCATTCAGGCTTGATTTTTCGTCATCCCAAAGCCTTCTGGCCGATTCAAAGTCCCGGCTGACCTGGTCGAAGTCACGGCGCGCATAGTCAGCAGCCTGCTGAACATCGCGTGCGGCCATTTCTCGGGTTCTTTCCATCTCGTGAGTGTAGACTTCCTTTATTCTCTCGAGTTCAGTCTTAGTCTGTTCCCTGATTTTCTCGAGCTCCCTTTGGGCACTTTCACGTCCGAATTCCGCTTCCCGCAGAGCTGCCTCAAAGGCCAGTTGTGCGTCGTTGAGAATGTTTGCCTTCATGTCCTCGGCTTCGCGGCGCCCGCGCTGATATGCTTCACCGAGTTCCCGTTTGTGCTGTGACTTCAGGCTGTCTGACTGGCGTTCGTTCTCCTGACGGACACCCGTGATTTCTTCCCTCAATTGGGTGATTGTACTGCCAGATTCTTCCCGAATCTTGTTGATTTCTTCCAGTGCTTTTGCTTTCGCTGCTTCGGCTGATGCATTCAGCTCGGCCCGCGTTTGCTCAAGGGTTTCGAGCCGTGCAGCGATTTGTTGATCTGCATCTTTCTTGATTGATTCAATTTCAATCGTGTGATTCGCGATCAGTGTTTCGATTTGTTCGGCGAGGGGCTCGCAGGCCTGTTTTATGGCGTCCTCGCGACTGTCCCTGAGTTCCTGGAGTTCCGCGAGTGCAGCGTCCCTGATCTGGTGCGACAGGCGGAGATCTTCTTCGCATTGGATGCGGATTTCTGAAATCTCCCGCTCAGCTGAATCCCGGGCTTCCTTGATTTGGTTCTGAGCGCTTTCGCGAATTTCGTGAAGATGCAAAGCGGCGACTGTGCCCTTGGAGTTCGCCTGGGCAAGGTCCGACTCCAGCTTTTGGCATTCGCTTCTTGCGGATATGAGATCCCGCTCAGCGCGATCGAGTTCACCCTTGAGTCGTTCTTGTTCTTCCTTGAAACGCGCAATTTCGTTGTCGACGGGAGCATTGGCAGTCCTGAGGTCTCTCAGTTCATTTTCCAATTCGGACATGCGTCTTTTATAGCGGGTTTCAATTTCCGAAACGACCTCGGCTCGCAGCGAAGCAGCCGCACTTTCAGCCAATCTGTCGAGTTCCACAGAAGCACTTTGCGCAATTGCATTACTTTTTTTCCAAAACCAGGCCGCCAGCAATGCCAATGCGGAAAGATTGACCAGAATGGCAAAACGGAAGTCCGACAGGAAAAACGTACCCGCAATCATAAATGCCGCGAGTGCCAACAGCACAATCACAACCGAAAGTGTTCGAATCCGCAACTCTTCCATGACAACGTCCTTTAAGTCCCAAGCAGAGGCAAGGGAGTGACTTTGGTTCGTCGCCTTATCGTCTCAATTTTTTCGCTCCGTGACGGTGCATTCTGGCACCACGTCAAGCCTGTGACGAATCACCGCTGCAAAATTGGACACGTCAGTAAGTCGATGAATTCGAGCTTGCAAACCTCATGGATATGGCATGATAAGGTAACGTAACTACAGAGGGTCAAGGTTGATTGTGGAACAGCGCATAAGGGCTTGGACAAAAAGCTTTTTGACGTCGTTGCAACAAAAGCTCGACGTGACAAACGCGAATATTCCCCCGTTTTCAGCTTTCGCAAAGTGGTTTGCGATAGGTGCTGCCGGAGTGGTTGCGTCGGCAACAGTGAACGTTGTCGTCGCAAAATATCTTTTGTTTCCTCAAATCAAGGCGATTAAGCGTTCAACGGACGATTCCGCTTCAGGCGGCCCGGCACTTGTCACCGTCATGGAGCGGCCCAAGGCAGACGACTTCAAAGCGATTGTTCGGCGTAACCTTTTCAATTCAGATCAGGTTGAAGAAACTGTTAAAGATGCCTCGGCTTCCAAGTCTCAATGTGCGCCGATAAAGTCTGATCTCCAACTTAAATTCACCGGGGTTATCTATGGCGGAACCAAGGAGACCAGTTTGGTCTTGTTGGAATCCACCGCAACCAAGCAAGCCGATACTTTTATTTACAACGATGTCGTCACCGGCGAAGCCAAGATAGTTGATATTCAACGCGACAAGGTGTTTTTCGTGCGGGGCGATTCTGCTTGCCTTGAATACCTTGAACTTCAGCAGCCCGAACCAATCAAAAAACGTGTTCCGGGAGTCGCTCGTTCCCATTCTTCCGGTGGTGCCGGTTCCGCCGGTTCAGGCAATTTCGAGTTCAGCGAATCAGGTTTCACCCGGAGCAAGGATGGCAATATTACTGCCGACAGGCGCTGTGTGGATAAAGCGTTGACCTCGGACTTTGCCAAGACCCTTCAGGATGCCAAAGCGAGTCCCAACCTTGTCAATGGAGAAGTCAAAGGATTTGTTTTGACTCGAATTCGCCCTGACAGCGTCTATGAAAAGATGGGATTTCAGGATGGTGATGTTGTAGAAACCATCAATGGAATTGACCTCAACGATGCAGCCCGGGCGATTCAGACGCTGAATTCTCTCAAGCAGGAAAATTCGATAGAGCTTTCCGTCAAACGCAACGGTGTCACAATGCCACTCAAGATTCAGGTGAAGTGACATGAACAATCGTTGGTATGAGCCGAAGCGAAAAAGAAGTCCCGGTGATGTTTGGGCAGCATTCAAAAACAGCATTGCTGGTTTGATTTCGCGAGGTGGTGGCGGCTCTCGCTCGGGTCGCGGAGGCAATTCGGAGGCGTTGGAAAGATTCAAGACAAGACTCATCAATTGGACACTGGCTTTTGGTCATTGGTTTCAACTTTCCGTTTTGCCCATTTTGCGGCGGTTCGACTGGAGACTCATCCAGGGAATTGCTGCGGTCTTGGTGGTCAGTTTTTTTCTTGCCAATTCAATCAGCACGTTGGCGGCAAATGGAATTCTTTCCATCACCCGTTCTGCTGGCAAGCAGGCCGGAAAAAAAGGTGGCAAACCTGTGGCTGAAGGTGATGGTGAAGATTCGATGATGCTCGGAAATGTGACCTTGGGTTCGCCAGCCGTCGCAAATTCAGTGGCAATAAAGAAAGAGATTCTGCAACGAAACCTGTTCAATTCTGAAGGCAAGCTGGCGCCAGAGGCCAGCAAGGATGAACCCAAGGGCATTCGAAAAGACCTTTCAATCGATTTTGAAAATGTTCCCTGCACCACGGCAGAACTTCCTGTGCAGATCAATGGAACCATCTTTACAGGTGATCCCAAGAAGAGTTTCGTGATTCTGAAGGATCCCAAAATACCTGATGCCGACATTTACAAACCAGGTGATGCGGTGATTGATCATGAGGATTTTGAAATCTACAAGGTGGAGCGAGGTTCCCTGGAACTGCGCAAAGGGAACAGCAAGATTTGTGTCGCAATCAGTGGCTACAAAAAAGAGGGCACCGGAGCAGACGGTTCATCTTCTGGTGGATCTGCAAAATCGGCAGGCGAGTCAAAAGAGTTCGAGTTTGACGCTGCATTCATTTCCCAAGAGATTGGACCGGGATACGCCACCATATTGAATTGTGCGAAATTGATCCCGGAGATTGACGCATCTGGAAAAATGCAAGGTTTTAAAATGATTTCAATTGCAACGAGCTGCTTGTTCGACCGGATTCAAATTCAAAATGGAGACGTTTTGACTGAAGTGAATGGAATCAGTCTCAAGGATGCTGGACAAGGTTTCAAATTGTATCAGTCTTTGCAGGAAGAGCGAACAACGACAATAAATATTCTTAGAAATGGTGAACCTATTACACGAATTGTGCGGGTGAAGTGATGAAAATAAAAGGCACTCATTCTCGATTGGTTGTGCGAAATGCGGTTCCGGTGGCATTTGCATTGTTGGCTGCAATCAGCAGCGGAAACAAAGGCCTCATCGGAACCACATCTGCTGTGGCTCAGGATGCACCACCGCCTCCGCCGCCTCCACCGCCACCGCCACCGCCACCAGAGGACAACAATATCCCGACAAGCGATGACACATTGAATCCTGAACCAAGCGGCGATTTCGACGGCGGAGGCGGGGGCGGAGGCTCTGGCAAAGCCAAGGCTCCATCTGCGCCGAAAGCTTCCATTCCTGCCAAGAAAGTTCCCAGAGGCCAGGAGTTGGTCAGCATCGACTTTCCAGAGCCAACGCCCATCAAGGATATCATCAAAGCGGTGAGCCAATGGACCGGCAAGAATTTTATTCTTGGCCAGGGCGTATCATCCGGTGCAAAGGTTGCGATCATTTCACCGCAACAGGTGACCAAGGAAGAAGCTTACCAGGCATTTTTGAGTGCACTGAATGTTGCGGGCTATACAACGGTGGATACGGGCAAAGCTATCAAGATTGTTCCGACCCGTCAGGCCACGGCATCAAACATCAAGACATTTTATGGGGCAAGCTGGGCTCCGATGACGGATGAAATCATCACCCAGATTATTCCGTTGAGTTATATCGACGCCCAGACCGTTTCAAACCAGCTCCGTACGATTCTTCGTGAGTCGAATCCTGTGCCTTTCCAGACGACAAACTCGCTGATTGTCTCGGACACAGGACACAAGATTCGCCGACTCCTCGAAATCATTCGCTTGCTGGATGTGAAAGGGAATCAACCACAAGTTGCCATACTTCCCATTCGAAACACCGATGCCAATGACATTGGCAAGAAAATCCAGGATGTGTTTGGCTCCCGAGGGGGAGGCGGAGCACTTTATTTGCAAAAGGTAATCGTTGACGAGCGCACAAACAGCCTGATTCTCATCGGCCCACCCCGAGGATTGGATGATGTTGCCCGCTTGGTTGCACGACTCGACAAGCCTCTCGAAGATTTGGGTTCACAGGCACAAATTCACGTTCGCCCACTGGACTATGCAGACGCCGAGAAGCTGGCTGGAACTTTGCAGTCACTGGCACAAGGATCATCGTCATTGCGCGGTCGTCGTGGCGCGAATGCGGGTGCAAATGCGGGCGGCAATAATCAGCCTCCAGGCGCAACGGCTGACATCGGTGGTGTGAAAATTACAGCCGACAAGGCGACAAACTCTCTGATTATTCAGGGCTCCAAAGCAGTCTTCAATGAAGTTGATCAGATCATCCGGCAACTCGACAAGCGTCGCGACCAGGTCTACGTTGAGACAGATATTATCGATGTGAACCTGGGCAACCAGATGTCTTTGTCCACAAGCTTTCTTGCGGGAGCGACTGCGCTCGGTGGCAAGGCAAATGTTCCCCTGGGTTGGAAGCCTGGAGGCATGGCTCCGTTTGCAATCACAAAGCAAAATGCCAGCACCACCGAGCAACAGGATTTGTTGAGCAAGGCAATTCCTTCTCAAGCCCTGTTGGGAGTGTTGAGCAGCAAGACGGTTGAAATAGGTGGAATTAAACTCTCTCCTGGCGCGTTTATTTTTGCGCTCAAGCAAGACAGCAACTCGAACGTTCTCCAGACTCCAAGTTTGCTTGTGGCTGACAATGAGGATTCGACTTTTGAGGCAACGGAGCGGGAAAATATCCTCATCAACCAGGAAGACCCGTTGACCAAGATCCGAACGCAAAAGATTGAAACCCTGGATGCGACCCTGAGCGTCAAAATCAAGCCGCAAATTTCCAAGGCCGATTTTGTGAGCATGGACGTGGCAATCAAGGCAGAGAGTTTTGGTCGGAGAAATGCTGAAAACCGTCCCGAGCAGACCAACAAGCGTTCGTTCAGGAAGGATAAGTTGGCCGCTTGTATTCTGCTGG
>JBMSQQ010000101.1:0-11728 GCA_049423385.1 Silvanigrellaceae bacterium
TGACCAACAGACGGCCTGCATCTGCGGTGATGGCAACGGTCCGCCAGCGTTGCTTAATTTTTTGACTGATCCACGGGCCAAAAAGAAAGACGGGAATGGCCTGAATTATGAAGACTGCTGCCAGACCGGCTGCTGGAGTCCATGGGCTGTTCTCAAAAAGAAAATTCCGCAGTCCCAATGCCCAGAGATGATCGCCGATCTCGCTGAAGGCCTGTGAAACAATAAAAATACTGTAATCGGCCCAACTCATGGAATCTCCGGTTTGTGGCCGTTCGGAAGAGCGGCCATTGCATCTTTGAACATCCGCTCTTCCAAAGGAACGGCCTTGCTGCCCTTTCTTTACCCGTGTTTGGCACCGAGGTCCAAAATCCCCACTGCCAATTTAAGAGACCAAAATGGTTTGATTAAATCTCTGCGCCGAAGGACTGTCTGGACTATTGGGTCAAGGATTTTAGGTTTTTGACCGATTCCCCTCCACTTTTTTCGCTTTGGGAGGAATTTTTATGCTCCGTGCATCAAGCGTGGCCATTGGATTGTGGGTCGACCCCTGCACCCACAATGGAATTGGCGCAGGCGGCTTTGGTCTCGTTTATAAACGCGACAAGAGCTGCAAGGCGCAGCTGGGGGGATCCACGTTTTCGATGAGCCATCGCCTCGGAAAGTCGATCATGGATTTGCAAACCATGGGCAGAGTCTATTATTGAGCCCCCTCGTCGCCGGTTTCGACGCGGAGGAAAGCGTTTCATGAAGAGCAATCATGGTGCACAGCAACCCGAGACAGTGCCTGAAGGGTATTTTTGGCTTGGCCAGGTCGGACGACCCCATGGGGTCAAGGGAGCTTTTTTCCTCAAGACCGAGGATAACCGGTCGGAATGGCCTGGCTACCGGCAATTGCTTTTGAAAACACCGGGACAGGCAGACAAGCTGCTGACTGTTGAAAAGGCCTACCTCAGCGGAGGCAAACTTGCGATTTCCGTTGCAGGCATCGCACAACGCGAAGCCTGCGAGTCTCTTTACAACGCACATCTGTTCGTCGCCCGGGGTGAAATCAAAAAGGGCTCGGATGAGCACATTGTCGGCGAACTTGTGGGTTGCTCGGTTGCGGTTGAAGGCTGCGAAGGCGTCTATGGAACCGTTGTGGCGGTGCATAATTTTGGAGCCCAGGAAACCCTCGAAATCCAGAAAAAAGACAGCGAAGAAACCATCTACTACCCTTTTCTGGAAGATTTCATCCTGAGTGTCGATGAAGGAAAGAAATGGGTTGTTGTGAAAAACGAACCGGCTTTTTTGGATGATCAGAACTCATGACGTTGCGTCTCACTGCCTTCACGCTTTTTCCTGGAATCTTTTCTCCACTCCTTGAGGAAGGCGTTTTTGCACGGGGAATAAAGAATCAGCTGTTGAAATTTGATGCGGTCAATCCACGTGACTTTTCCGAGGATGTCAGACGAACCGTTGATGGTCATCCTGTGGGTGGCGGTGACGGAATGGTTCTGCTGCCGGATGTTTGCACACGTGCCCTCGATTCTGTCTGCGGTCCGACGACGAAAGTCGTGCATGTGTCTCCGGGCGGAAAAGTTTTCGACAATCACTGGGCAAGGAAACTGGCGAGTGAAACAGATCATCTGGTTTTCTTGTGCGGCCGTTATGCCGGATTCGACGAGCGATTTGTTTCGAGCCGAGCTCACTATGAATTGTCTGTCGGAGATTTTGTCTTGTCTGGTGGTGAACCAGCGGCGATTTGCATGTTGGATGCCATCTCCAGATTTGTACCTGGAGTTTTGGGAAATTCAGTGAGCGCGGTTGCTGACAGTTTTGAAGATGGGCTGCTTGAGGCTCCCCAGTATTCACACCCCATTGACTTTGCCGGGCAGAAAGTTCCCGATGTCCTCCTCTCCGGCAATCATGCAGAAATTGCACGGTATCGGCGCAAGGAGCAGCTCAAGCGGACAGCTCTGCACAGACCTGATTTGCTCTTGCGAATGTGGGATTCCTTGACCAGGTCTGAACAGAAACTGATTGAGTCCATTTGGCGTTCGTCCAGGCCCTGATTCGGGCCTGTCGACCCGGACGGCCAAAAATTCCCATCTCCTTCCTGAAAGTTCCTGCTATTCTTGAAACATGAAAGAACGTTTGGGAGAAAAGCTTGAAACTGCAATTGCGGATGCGTTGGCTGACAGCCGAACGCTTGCCCTTTTGATTGCCCGCATCAAATTGCATTCCTCGAATACAAAGGAAAAAAAACACTCAAAGCAATTTTCCGCCCTGCTTGCGGGATTGGAGAAACTGTCGACAATCTTCGCCCTGAAGAAAATCGTCTCGCGAAACAGCGAGATTGCAGACACATCCCCGTTTTTTGGTGGACTTCCGCGCTGGGTGTTGCAGGTGGATTCGCAATTTTCCCATTACGTCAACCCGCCTGGCGATGGACAAATTGAGTGGTCTTCGAAGCGGCGGAATCTCTGGAACTGCATCGAGGCAACAGTTCCCGACGATATGCGGGATCAACTTCTGGCATGGCGCTGGAAGGCCGAGTTGCACGCATTTTGCAAAATGAAAGCAGAGCTGGATGAGTCGCGTGCCAGAATGGCTGTCATGGAAAAGGCGTTGGAACTTGAAGACTCACGATGCCGGCAAAACGAGCGGGCTCCGGGCCTTCTGGACAGGATCAAGATCCTGATCTGGTCACGACGCACAAAAAAAGACGAGCTGCAGCTGGAAAAAATGGAATCGATAAAACAGAAGAAAAATATTGAAGTTGGAGAAACCCTTCGCGAGTGCGAGCGTCTTGCTGCGTTGGTTGCGGTGGAAGTGAAAACCACATGCGTCGACTGTGGCGAGTTTTTTCCGACCGTTTTTGAAGAATTTGTTCGGGCCATGGACAATGAAATCGGGAAAGAGTTTTCTTCCTCAGCTGAAGAGAAGCTGATTGAAAACGAGGCGCTCCGTCGAGAGATTGCAAACAAGACGCAAGTTCATGAATCAGAAATGCGCAGAATAAACGCGCCTGAAAACAGAATGACACGCACCATTGATGGAGAATGGGAGCGCTTGTTCAGAGATTCCCAGGATTTGATTCAAAGAGAATTTCTCTGCCTGAACTCCTTCGAGATGGAGCAGCAGGAAGATGCACGGATTCGCTGGAAATCCGCTGTGGAACAGATGGTCAAATTGCTCAGGACAGCAGAGGAGAACATGCTTCATGGGCGTGGTTTCAATTGACAGTCTTATAAAAATGGCCCAGGACGAGCCGCAAAGGGTGCGCAAGGTCATCGATGAATTGATTGAACATGAGTTGTCATCCAATTCGTCACTGAAGATGTTCTTCGAAACATCCATGCGATTCGAAGAACAGTGGCGAAAGGTCAGCGAACTTCGTCTGGTGGTTGACGAATCCATCATTGCGGCCCGCAAGAACTATCGGGAGCTGCTCAAAAAGACCGAGGCTTCGGCAATGCGCGGAAGTCCCCGATTGTACTGGTTCGCAAAGCAGCTTTTTTCACGCATCAGAAAAAATTCAATTGAGTATCAGATCGCAGAGGCTGAGCATAAATTAGAATCATTGCGCACGGCGCAGCAGGTGTTGATGACGCTGTTGGAAAAAACAAGAACAGGCATGAACAATGAGGTTGGCGAGTTGTTGCTCAGCCGGGAGCTCGCAGAACAGAAGTCCCGCAAACATTCCAGCGAAATTGAACTGATTCGAAATGAATACAACACTTCCGGGACGACCAATCTTGAACTCAAGAACATTCTTCAGCGCATGGAAATCAAGCAGTCGGTTGTTGAGGCTGTAGTCAGGGACCTGGGTTGTATCGACGGTCCAGAAGGGCAGCATTGCCAACCCAAAACCATCGACTCGCCAAGAATGTTGACGTCAAAGTTACCTTATGTTGGATTTTCAAATCGACCCAAGCTCAAGACACTTATCGAAAAGAGTGAATATGCGGCAGAGCATGCAGAGCGTGATCTCGAGAAGGTCAGGGAGGGTTTGAAATTCGCCAATGAAGCCGCAGTGAATGGCAGGGCTACAAGTGTATCAATCGACTGGCTTGCCTATTGCAAGGAAATTGTCACCCGTTACGAGGAAGTTGCTGCACAACACGTGACACCACATTGACGAGATCGCTTGTACAAATCCACCCCGCCTTTTTAACATCGTGATGTTCGTCTCCGGGCGTGCCCGCAAGGGATTCATGGGAGTGACTCAGAATGATCAGTTTGTTGCGCAAGACTTCAGTCGGCTTGGCCATTTCACTGGTGGCCACGGTGGCCCATGCCGAGGCACCATCACTGCGGATTCCTGGTTACGTTGTTGGAGCAAGACCCTCTGCACTTGGGGGCGCCTTCACTGCTGTTGCAGATGATCAGAATGCGCTTTTCTACAATCCTGCAGGTTTGGCGAAATTGGATTCGAAATTCGCGGCGCTTGCCGACATGTCCGCAACATTCAGCCTTGGTTCTGGCGGCTTCGGCGCAATGGTGGACGACTTCGACAAGGTTGCTGCATCGACAAAAGGCTTCTCCAGCGGTGGCAGCACGCCAGACATGATCGACAAATTTGCAAAAATTGGAGATGTTGTTTCGAGCCGGACTGCTGCAATGGGTTCCAAATTGCAATCGTATTGGGCGCAACAGCGTTGGGGATTCGCCGCCACGATTGGGTTCGATTTTGGCTTGGGAGTGCACGCAAAAGTTCTTCCCGAGCTCGCAGACATGGCAGTGAACGGCGATCTTGACGCGCGCATTGGCTATGCTCACCCTTTTCTGGATGGGAAACTCAATCTGGGTCTTGCGCCGTATTACAAGCTTCGCGCCCAGGGAGGGCGTGCCAACTTTTCGCTGGCAGATGCTGTCGACGCGAAGCAAACACTCAAGAGCATTATCGGAATTGGTCATGGAGTTGGTGTTGATTTTGGCATGATGGTCACCCCCATTGAAGCCATGTCACCCACTTTCGGGCTTGCGGTTTTGAATGTCGGAGACACCCGTCTCTACAAGACAGGCTCGTCGCTTTTCGCTGACGTCCCGCTGTTCAGTGATATTGAAGTTCTCGGAGCGCCAGACCTCATCAAACAGATCGTGAATGTCGGCTTCAGCATTTCACCTGTGGATGGCCCTGGTTTTGTGCGATTGTCAGGAGAATTGAGAGAAATCAATCGGCCGAGTGCGGGAGAGCTCAAGCCAGCATTTGGAGCTGAAGCAGGCTTCCGTTCGCGATACATTCGAGCCTTGATTGATGGTGGCTGGGGAAATGGGGGCTGGTCTGCCGGCGTGGAATTGCGTTCATTCCTCAAGCTGCGTCTGGCGAGTTACATTGAGCCAAATCTGTTTTTCGACCGCAAGGAAAACCAGAGAGTCTGGTTGTTGACTTTCGGACTCTGAAAAATACCAATGCACAATTGGCTGACTCTGGTTTAAGTCGCATCCCGGAAGGACTTGTTTATGAAATTGAGAGCTCATCGAATTGTTTCTGCGTCTGCACTTCTGACTTTTGTTGGTCTGATTTCTGTTGTTCCTGCAACTGCATTCGCAGAAGAGACAAAGCCCGAAAGTGCAGCCACGGAAGGCAAACCTCAAGCACCCGTGGTCCAGGAAAATCAATCAACGAACGAATCCAATCCTGCGCCAGCCTCGGCAACCGCGGCGGCTCCTGCAGCAAGCAAGCCTCCTGCCGCACCCGAATGGACATTTCAATTGCGGGCGGGACTCGGTAATGGTCGGCTTGCCTCCCAGAAGTCCTTCAAAAGCGACAGGCTGGGTGTGGGAGTCTTTTTTGGCAAAACTTTTCCGGAATTGGATGTTTCATTGCCCTTTCTGGACATCAAAAACACAACTCTTGGAGGCGGCTATCTCAGCTTCAGTGGCGTTGATGCCTCGGCTGACCGCAGCTTTTCTGCGCAAAGTTACAGCGCGCAGGCTTCCGTGACAGCATCCCCATTTTCAGGAAACCTTTTTGACTTGAGTCTTCAGGGTGGGGTCGCTCTGCAGCGCATGGTTTCTCAAGAACCGTTGCGATTGTCTGAAGACGTGAAATACGGAGGCGGCCTCACCGGCGGTGCATTCGTGAGGACTCAAATTTTCGACGGAGTTCAGCTGTTGGGTGGAGTGGACCTCGTGTTGGGGTCGGCAAGTTGGTACGCTGCATCGCTCGGTCTTGAAAGCAATTTTTAATTCAGGGCGTCGCTGTTGAGTTTTTAACGTCCTTGAGATTCTGTTCCTTGAACTGTTCAAGTTCGACCGCGCCGTCGACAGGCTGTCCGCCACAATCGAGAGTTCCTCCATCCTGTAGACCTGCATTCGACAACGATGCCTTGGTGCCTGTGGCGAGAAGAATTTTTCCATCCGCAGGAATTGCAAGGTTTGCGACGTTGGCTGGATCCAGAGAATAATCTGCGAGGGATTTCTGAATCTCTGTGCTTTCAAGTTTGAGTGAAGTCAGTGAGCTCATCAGTCCACTTTCCGGTGCGAACACGAAAAGGTTTCTGATTTCCTTTCCGCTCGTCAACTTTGCAGAGAATTCCATTCCGAGAACTTTTTCTTCATTTGCGACGTAGAATTTTCGGGTCCGGTAGTCGGCACCGTTGCATTGCCCCTGGCAGGATACGCGGACTCCTGCCTTGACGTCACCGGGTGCCTCCTGGAAAAACGGAGAAACCATCGAACAGAGCGTCACCATTGAGTCTCCGCCACCCACAAGGTCCTTGGTTTTGGATTGATTGTAGCCTCTCTGTTTGCAGGATGTTGAGAGAGCCGAGATTGCACATGCAAAAATAAATGTTTTCACCTGGATTTGAATCATGTCTTTTGCCTCCCAGGGCTTGGCCGGTGGAATCGTCTGCGGGTGTTTCGTCGCGTCGGGATGTTTTGGATATGGAAAAATTTGCAGGGCGCGATGATCGAATGACGCTGCTATAAGCCACAACGTTCAAAGGGGTGGGTGTATGCAGAGGGTCCTGCGAAAATTGAATTTAAAATTGGTTGACACGGTGTTGTTTGTCATGTTGTTCGCAAGCCTGATTTTGCTTGGCAAACCAAGGGTCGAGGCATCCACCGAACCGCCGGTTTCCGGGTATCCTCATGCAGCTGGTCCCAAGAAACCAGACAAGCCTGTCCGGCCCGCACCGCTCCCCTTTGTCAAACCATCGGACAAGATCTGGGTGCTTCAGGGAGACGTCGTTGCAGATCAGAATACATGGTACTGCAGAGCTTCTTGCCGAAGCGACTGGGAAAAGAGAACATTTGAAGTTCTGCAATTCACACGTGGTGCTGAAGACTGGTCGAGTTCAGCCGACGAAGTCTCGGCCTGCCGGATGAGGCCCGGTTCCACAGGAAAGGTTTTTCTGGAAGGCGGAGAGTGGCGGGTTCCGCCAGCCCAGCCGGATGATTCATTGTGTTTTTTGGTGATTCGCGAAATTCCCACGCCCCCGGAAGGTTGATGCGCTGAAAAATATTCACTCCATTCGCAATCAGGCAATCCGATATCACCATTGAACACGGAGCGCGGGTTGAGGATAAATTGCCAATGGTGTTGTCAAACTCCAGTTTTGTTTTTCTTGTGTCGGCGCAGATATTGTTCGTTGGAATTCTGATCTTCAGCGAAAAGTTGCGACAATGGGCCGATGTCGTTGCTGCCGGACTGGCGGGACTTTTCGTGCACACGCTGTTGCTGCAAACTGGTAACATCCGCGACACTGAATGGGATGTTTTGTCTGCTTCATTGTTTATTCTGAGTTTCTCGTTGATGCGATGGTCAACAGTCAGGCGTGGTTCTGGAATTGATATTTCCGAACGTTCGGATTCCGAAACAACGTCCGAAAATGACTCGAATATAATGAGTGATAGCAAAATGCACGATGACAGATTGAGGACTGTCGGACAAATGAGTGCCCGTCTTGTTCATGAGCTCAGTCATCCCATTGGTGCCCTGCTTCTTCGGGTCGATGAAATCAAGAGAAATCGTTTCTCCGAAGACAGGTCGCAGTTCGAAAAATCCCTGGCGAGCGTCGAGAGACATCTCAAGCATCTTGTCCACATGACGGAGTCCGTCCGCATGTACTCGTCTTTTGGCGAACGTGCACAAAACGGCTTTGTCCCTGTTGGTGAAGTCTTCCGCCTCACCATGGACATGTGCGAGGCGTGTTTGATTGGCAAGGGAGTGAGGGTTTACTGGCCGGATGCAATGCCCGATATCGGAATTGCCGGAGGATTAACCTTGCAGGTTCAGGTACTCGTGAATCTTGTCAAAAATGCCATCGATGCGGTTGCTGATCTTCCGGATCAGAATCAGCGCTGGGTGCGTATCGACATCAAGGAGCAAGGCGGTAGCGTTGAGTTTGCTGTCAGCAATGGAGGACCCGCAGTCAGCAAGTTTGTTCAATCAAATTTGTTCAAACCTTTTTTCACAACCAAGAAGACTGGCAGGGGAATGGGCTTGGGGTTGGCTCTATGTCGTGAATTGGTTCAGTCTGCAGGTGGCGAAATCTGGTATGACGAGTCGGCCAGAACGCCGAAGTTTGTCGTTCGCTATTCCTTCTTGCCGCATGTTGATACCGGGGATGATGAGAAGGGCATTGAACTCCAACTGGTCTCGGAGCGCCAATCCTCGGCAGCATAGTTCAATAGCGGAATCCAACCCCTGCAGAGAAAGACATGACGTCGTATTGAGCCTTGCTGACCGCATTGTTGATTAATGGAAGAGTCATGTTCAGCTTTTTGTAATCCAGGTTGACCTCGGCAAAAATCCAGTTCAGAAACGGGACCTGGATTCTTGCGCCTGCAAAGAGTGGCACCGATTCCAGCTTCACGGTCTCTTCGGTGTTCGTTGCTTCGCCGTCCTCCACGACAGGGGTCTTGACGGTCGTGGCCAATCCGATTCCGCCATTGATCGCAAATACGACCGATTCGTTGATGACAAATCCTTGCTCCCCGTAAAGACCAAAGCCTTGACCGGAGAGGTCCCTCACAGCCTTGAAAAGTTTGTCCGGGCTGCCGGCTGTACCGGTTGCATTCAAATTTGAATTGCTTTTGAAACTATCCAGAACAACAATTCCTGTACCTGTCCACAGACGCGAATTCAGCAGATGGATTCGGGTTCCAGCCCGCAGGTTCAGATTCTGGGTTGCGATGCTTTGTGAACCTTCAACCTTGCCGTCCCGGACGAGGTCAAGGGCCGGTGATGAATTGAGAGAGGACCAGGCAAGTTCGGAAATAAAATTAATCTTAAGCGGTCCTGCATCAATGGGTAGGCGGGGAAAAATTCCTGCTCCACGGAATCCGATACCCTGTTGTGTATAGCCTGGACTCAGAAATTTGTTCAACGCCAGTCCCGGGAGCGAGGATTGAGCGACCTGAAACTGCGGCGCGATGAAAACGATGGAGTCCGAAATTTTGGAATTGATTTGGGAACCCACTTTCATTTGCCCGCTGCCGTCCAATTTTCGTAACACTTTGCCTTGGAGGGAAGTGCATTTTTCATCTCCAGACAGGACGGTGGCTACCAGTCGCTTTTTGCCCTTGAACACGAACGACTCAATTTTCACAACTGTGATTCCGCTGTTGCTTGAATCTACGATTTCGGCCAGTTCGCCCTCTTTCAAGCCCTTGCCTGAAAATGGAACCTGGCAAAGTGTTTTCTGTAAAGTTCGATTGCCCCTGCCAATTTTTGCGGATGGTGGATCGTCGGCAGCGGACCCGGCAAAATTTGCTCCAGTCATCAACATCAAGGCAACAAGCCGCAGTGCGCCGGGGATCGGAGATCCCGGTTCGCCTTTGAATTGTTCACCTTTCGGTGACATTGTCCCGCCAAACAAACGCATCTTCATGTTTTTATTTTGAGTTGTGTTTTGTTTATCAACAAGGAAAAAAATTGCAGTGGTTAGCGGCATTTGTCTCGATAAACTATTTTTCGGGAGGTGTCTGTTGGGTTTTTTGAACGGTGTGCTTGCACCTTCATTGGCAGTTCAGTTGTTGTCGCCTTCCGCAAAACTTTCAGGTGATGCGGAACTTCATTCATTTCTCCAGCCGCGTTTTGAAAATTCGCTTTCGTTTGGTTTGAGTTCACTTCCTTTTCGTCCTGTTGCAGGACATTGGACCTGGAACGGGATTGAACTGCATCAAAGTGATTTCAAGGTGGTCTATTCGTCTGTGAATGGTTCTGAAGAGTTGAATTGGTATGCAGGCATGATTCCTGGATCCAACGAAATCGCCGATCGCATGTCTGCAGATGTTTTACATCGAATAAGCACTGTACAGGCCAAATCTTTGTTCGCAGAACATCTCCGTGCAGGCTCTTGGGATTTACCTCAACCTGCGCGGGTTTTTCGCATGTCGGGAGATTCGGTTGAAGCCTGGTGGAAATTGCAGGTCGCCGATGGCAGAAGGACTTTTTGGCTACGCGAGAATGATGGACGTTGGGGCGAGGAATTTCCGCCGGAACTGCATGCCTCCGCGACGGCCTTGTTGTATCGAGAGAACTCTGTTGCTTCCGCAGCAACGGGTCTTGAGGAAATTGCTCTCGTGGATTTGCTTGATGCAAGCTATCTGCGCAACAAGTTTTTTCGTGTCTTGAATTGTCTTGGCAAGCGTCCGTCGTTTCTCAGTTGTGGAAATTACGCCCGATCGCTTTCCGGCAGATACGATTATCCATATGAGTCCGTCGAGTACTCGGAAATGGTGGGTTACTGGTCGCTTCAAAGAGGGATGGAATGGCACCGGGGAATCCAGAGTGATGCGCAAAAAGTATATTTTGGTGATTTCGGTTTGAAAGGGCCGATGGATGTTTTCGTCCGTGCCGATGTTGCAGGTGGCCCAGCCTACTCGCCATTCATTCAAAGTCTCGATTCGTCAAATCCTGTCATTTACGTATCCACCGGCCTTGAAGACAGGATTCCTGAACCAGGTGAGTTGGCCAACACGACGAAAGATTCCGATGTTTTTTTTCATGAATTTTCCCATCACATCATTTATCGCTCAGTGGTTCCGAACATCGTCTACAGTCAACCACGAGCGATTCAGGAAGGTTTGGCAGACTACTTTGCATATGCCATCACCGGCAACAACAAACTTGGCGAATCCGTCAATGGCGGCGGCTCACCATTGAGGGCTGGAAATCTTTCCGACGCATTTTCAGCCGACAGCTTTCTTCCCGCAGAAAGCTGGGATGTCTACAGGGCTGGTGAACTGTTGAGTTCAGCCCTCTGGAAATTGCGCGAAAGTTTGGGAGATTGGAAAGGGGGCTACAAGCGGGTCGACAAGGTGGTTTGGGATGCCATCGACCTGATGCCCAAGCTTGGAACGTTCTATCAATTGGGATGTGCCTTGTTGAAGCAGGCAGCAGCCTTTGAAAAGAGCGAAAATCTTGCTGCCGGCACAATGGTTGCACCAATACTCCAGGAATTGGTGGCGCGGCAGTTCTTTGCGAATGCCACTCCCGGAGCAGAAACTGGATGTCCGGCAGTCAGTTCCATCCTCTCAGCAGTCGATCAGCGGGAAGCTCAAAAAAGCGAATTGCCTCTGGTCGACAATCCAAAGACTCCGGTGACATTCACCGGCGAAGCGAAAAATGCATTGCCACCGTTTGGCGGCAGTCTTTACCAGCCCCTTCAGCCGCGCAAGGTCTGGTGCGGTGACATTGCATCCGTGGATTCAAGCCGTTCGAAGAGTCACAGGTCGTGTGTTCTTTTTCTATTGCCGGTTCTTTTCATGGCAGTGAAGCGCGGAAGATTTT
>JBMSQQ010000102.1:0-11454 GCA_049423385.1 Silvanigrellaceae bacterium
GGCATCACGGTTGTGCATCGCCTGCAACATCATTTGAACAGCATGACCAATTGTGTGCGCGGCCCGCTCCTGAGGAAGCGCCTTTTGCATTCCAACATCCAGAGAAAAGGCCACCGCTCGCATATTGTTTGACCGGTAAATCATGAAGCGCTGTACTTCAGAACCCATAGCACTTCGGCAGATGTTGTGATGAAAACGCGTCGTCTCGGAACGCTCAAACCCTTCGAGCGAGTGAACGACAACCCTCGAGCCTGTGGAACTCAAAAGGCCATCGACATCCGCGATGTTCTCTGTCGCATGAACTTCGAGTTCTGCATTTTTCAACGACCGAAAATAAAGAGCGCTGTTGGCATTTTTCTTGCACAACAACACGGCCTTTCGCTCAATCTTGCCGTCGGCCATATCCCCCCCGGATTCTCACGGCTCCGGTATGTGGATTCGGCAATACAAAAACGAACTTGAGAGGGTTCACAATGCCAGCAATGCTGCTCCCAATCCCCCTGCAGAATCGCCCAGTTGGTGCTGATAGACGGGTACCCGGCTGTCGGGAAGGAAGGTATGATGCGAAAGCGCCTCGGAGAGCCCCTGATAGATGGATGGCTGTAAACTCAGACCTCCGCCCAACACAAAGTAATGAGGGTCAAAAACAGAGGTCAGGCTGCCGAGGAATCGGGCCAGGTCGCTCCTGTACCGCGCCACCACAGCCATTGCTGCAGGGTCGGAGGCAGCTGCCTTTTCAAAGATTTCTTTCGCGGAAAGGGGCGCAGGCCCCAGCTGGCTGTAATGCCGTGTGGCCATCAATGACTCTATTCCAGGGCCCGACAAGTACTGCTCCGCACAACCTGACTGGCCACAATAGCACTGGTGACCATCACGGTAGAGGATGGTGTGTCCCAATTCGCCACCGCCGCCACGCGAACCTTGGACCGTTCTGCCATTGATGACAATTCCACCACCACAACCGGTGCCAAGAATAATTCCCACAGACGTTTGCGAATGGACACTCACACCGGTTTTCTGTTCATGCATCAGCCCTGCACCACAGAGAGCTTCAGCCAAGGCAAAACAGTTGGCATCGTTCTCAGCCCGCATGACCACCGACGAAGGCAACTTTGCCTTGCGCCGAATGTCGCCCAACAGATCCTGGTTCACCAGAACCATCGTGTTGCCGTTGAGCATGCGGAATGTTTTGGGGTCAATCGAGCCAGGAAGTCCAAGGCCGATCCCATGAAGATTTTTTTCATCAACACCGGCAGAGGACAAGGTCGAAGTGATCAGTCCCACCATTTTCTCAACGATGGCCTGATAACCTTTGTGCCGTTCGGTGGGTTCGCGCATTTTTGCAAGGACCTGGCCATGAAGATGGCCAGAAACGGGATGCGCGCATACGAAAGCATCACCCGTCTTGCTCTGCGACGCTTCTTTTTCAAGGCGAAAAAGGGTGGCTTCGATCTTTGTTCCACCCACATCGAAACCCATCAGAAACATGTTTTTTCCCTCAATCAATTGAATCATTCATTGCGCTGAAGCCTTCCAGCCAGGCCAAGACTGTGCGCAGTTCGGACTGGGAGATCAAGCCCATGCCCTTGGCAACTTCAAGAATCTGCACTGTTTCAAACAGAGCCACAAACGGCAGATTGATGCTCTCGAATTTCCGGTGCGACGACGGTATCGCATGTGTCGTGACCGTCGTCGACATCACCATCCGGGTATCCAGCTGACGCAAGACTTCAACCGACTTGAGCACGCTCTGACCGGTTGTCATCATGTCATCGACGACCACATGCGGTTTGCGCGGATTGAATTCCCCTTCAACCATCTGTTGCAAACCGTGACCTTTTGGCTTTTGGCGCACATAAATGAATTCGCAATCCCATTGATTGGCAAGAGCCATGGCGGGCGCAATACCGGCGGTTGCCGTTCCGGCAAAAACAACATCGCGCGGAAGGCAGCCCAGATTTTTCAGCTCTGACTCAATTTTTTGGGCCCAGATCGTCACCAGATTCTTGCGCAGCACTGGATTCGTGAATGCGCGACGATGATCGAGATATATGGGTGCCTTCGCTCCACTCGACAAAACGAAGGGGCTGGAAGCATCGACCTTGATGACACCATGATTGAAAAAAAGATCCACGACTGTGGATTCAGGATTTTTGCTGTTGGTCATTCCTGTTTTCCCGTGAAGAAAATTTAATACCCAGGCGTTGAGCACATTCACTTGCGAACTGGAGATTCCACATTGCAGCTGTTGCAACATGCACAACGTCTGCTCCTGCCTTCAAAAACGCTTCAAAATCGTCAACCGTGGTGCAGCCACCAACACCCACAAGCGCAAAACTTCTACTGTCGAGTCCCAAACTCCTGCGGCACCGGCTCAACTTTCCGATCATCTGGATCGCCTCATCGCGGATAGCAGCGCCACAGACTCCGCCATGTGCGGATCCGGATCCAAGTGCACGTTCACCTGCGGGAGTTACGATATTCGCACTCACCGTATTGATCGCACTGATTCCATGCGCATATTTTGCAATCACTTCGACGGTTGACAAAATATTTTTTTCCGGGACCACGCCCAACTTGATGACAAGTCTCATTTCAGGAAAATCGGTCAATGCTTCGGACGCTGCGCGCACAGTTTCGGTGAGTGCTTTCAGGTCGGTGAAAATCGGCGCACCCGCCTCGTTCGGACAACTCACGTTCATTTCGAGGAGGGAACCACCTGCAGCGCGAACGCATTGAGCGGCAAGCCTGGCAGTGGTGGACGTGTCGAGCAAAAAATCACTCCAGGGTCGGTTTTCCAGGCGAGAGCCCTGAAAACTCAGGACAGTCATCTTCCCTTGCGAAAAAGCACCCGGCAACAACCGGGAGAAATCCTGGCCCCACTCTTTTGGAGACAAACTGGGAACGCCAAAAGCATTGGTGATGCTCAGCCGTGACCTGAGCTCACTGTCGAGAAGGTCCTCGGCTCGAAGCGGAACCACTTCAACGGTTGAACGAAAGTTTTCTCCAGGGTTTGCATTGCGCAGCTGAAAATCGCATCCAACCAGCCTTTCGGGGCAAGCGGCTGAATCCTCATTTGAAAGGAGATTTTGGATTCTCAGGACATTGGGCCATGGATGACTCTGCCATGAACAGCTGCGCACCGTTTTATAAACCGGCATGCAAAAGCCAGCCTCCAGAGCAACATCAACGTAGGCTGAAGACAACAACGGCCCTGCCGGCATACCCAACGGAAGATGCAGCGGCACATCGAAAACTCCGAACTGCGGTGCCTGTTCAAAACGCACCACTGGAAACAGCCCATCCCTGTTCCAAACAGACGACGGGCCATTGCGCAGGTTCTCTTCGTAACTGGCCAGAGGATTATACATCAGGCGAGCCCCAACACCCGCCGACCGTTTTCGGTTGCAATTCGAATCAATTCCGCCGAGTCGTAAAAATGGGTGGCCTCGAGAAGCATCCTGAGTTCCACCATCGGGTCGCCATCAGCAAATGGTTTGTAGATGTCCGAGATATTGTCGGACCCGATGGCCACACACAATCCCGCAGGAATCATCTCGTCGATCGGTGTGATTGCATTGTGGGTCGGAGTCAGAACTTCGTTGCGCCGTGCATCCAGCCAGGCTCCAGGACATGCAACGAAACTCAATCCGGCATCATTGCAAAGTTTGTAGAGCTCTTGTCGATATGACTTTGGTTGGCAACCAATGCTGATGCCATGAACTGCGGTCACCTTGCCTTCCAGACCATGACGAATCACGGTTCGGGCAAGCTGTTCGGTTTCACGTTCATTTGGATCGTTGTTTTGATCGACGTGCACATGCACGCGCTTGCCCGTCGCCTTCGCAGCTGACAGAAGCACATCAAGATGTTCCTGCTCTCGTCCTCGATCTGCACCGGGCAGACCACCAATCACGTCGACGCTTTCCAGCGACTTCTCGAAGAATTGCCGCGCTTCCTCGTTCAAAACACCCTTGAGCGTTTGGCACGCAAGCACAAGTTTCATTTGCAATTGTTGGGACGCGTATTCTTTTGCACGCAAGGCTGCGTCGAGTGCACGGGTGCCAGCAACCGGGTCGCAGTCAATGAAAGTGAGTGCCAGACGCACACCGAATTCATGTTGCGCCCGCAGTGCGGATGTGATGTGTGCAAAATAGTCGTCTTCGCTGGCCGACTTCTTCCACGCATCAACCAACTGCCACTTTTCCTGCAGCGGGCGTTCCACAACCGCGTCCAACGCGATTGATGATTGCCCCAAAACTGGCTGACCCATGGGCAGATCGGCCGGAGTCACCGAATAGGCCCTGTCGAAATGCGCATGCGCATTCACGAAACCGCCGGCGGAAATGATCTTTTGCCGCAACTGGGCCAATGGCATCCAGAACATCATCAAACTCCATTCATCAGGGCTGGCTTTTGTTGCTCGCCACGCGCAGCAATGGGCTTGCGGGCCTGTGTTTTGAGCCGCTCGCAGATGTTCATCAAGACATCATATTCACTGACCAGCTGAACACCGTTGATGACGCTCCATTTGCGAATTTCCGTCCCATCTCGCACTTCAACGTTGTTGTTTTCAGGGCTCATCACATTGACGATGAGGTCAAAGCGGTTCTGCTTCAGCAGGTCGAGCAGGTTTGGCTTCTTGTTTGAATCCGAAACTTTGTAGACGCAAACGGCAGGCACGCCAGCCTTTTGCAGGACCGCATGTGTGCCCTCGGTTGCAAAAAGAACAAATCCACTGTCGGCAAGCTTGGAAACCAATGGCAAAAACCGCTGCTTCTGCTCTGTGCTGCCAATCGAAATAAGTGCATAACGCTCTGTTTCACGGGCCATGCGCATCTGCATCGTGTAAATCTCGGTGAATGCAGCAGACGCATTCTGGTTGAACGCATTGCTCTTCATGAACGTTGCCAGTTTTTCATCAAACAAACTGTTTGGAGTCTCAACAGCAACAGTTTCTGCACGCCCCTTGAACAGGCGCAACGTCACTGTTCCAGTCACTTTTTCGTTCACGGCATCAACGTACATATTGAGGTTGTGCATCAGTGGTTCATACCATTGCGCACCATAGCAGAGGTAACCCCATTTCTGGTCAACAAGAGTCTTGAATTCGTTTTCCTGGCGGGTGCAGACGTATTTTTCGAGAGTCTCGTGCGCACGGACAATGATGGTTGCAGCCGGCGCTTCATAGATACCGCGAACCTTCAATCCAACAACCCGATCCTCAATGTGGTGGGTCACACCAACACCATGGTTTGCACCCATCTCGTTCAACTGCGCAATGAGTGGTACAAGTCCCATGTCCTGACCGTTCAGCTGAACGGGAAGCCCCTTGAGGAAGCCAATCGTGATCGTCGTCGGTTCGTGAGGAGTTTCCTCGATGGGCTTGCAGATCTGAAGAATATTCTTGAGAGGTGGAACGAGCGCGGGGTTTTCGATTTCGCCACCCTCTGCAGAGATTCCCCACATGTTGTCGTCGTAGCTGTAGGGTGAATCTGCAGTTTGTTTGACCGGTATGTTGTGCTGACGCGCGTATTCCAATTCTTCGTCGCGGCCCATTCCCCACTCGCGCACGGGTGCGATGATCTTCATTTCTGGAGCCAGCGTCAGGATGCTCCCTTCAAGCCGAACCTGATCGTTTCCTTTGCCTGTGCAGCCATGTGCAATGCAGTCGCAGCCTTCCGCGCGCGCAACATCGACGGCAAGCTTCGCCAACAAGGGGCGACCCAGCGGTGTCGCAAGGTGATAGTCACCTTGATAACGCGCGTTTGCCTTGATTCCTTTGGCCAGGTACTCGTAGGCAAATTCGTTTTTCGCATCCACAACCACAGCCTTGATGGCTCCAAGGCGAAGCGCCTTTTGACGAATTTCCTCGAGGTTGTCTGCCTGCTGACCAATATCGATGGTCAGGGCGATGACTTCTGCCTGGTATTCATCCTGAATCCATTTGAGCATCACGCTGGTGTCGAGTCCGCCCGAGTAAAGGAGAACCACTTTGCGGATTTCACCCTTGCGACCTTCATATGAGGAAACCTTCATGTAATTGTTCATCAGCGCTGGACCTCCCGCAAACAGAATTTCAGGCAAAAAAAAACCCGCTCAACGCGGGTTAAAATTTAATATCAGGTGGGGTTTGGAGTCCCTTCAGCATGCACGTCTTGAACAGCGAACACCACAGGCATCTCTACCAACCCCTTCGAAAATCTTTCGTAAAGGGCTACGGGAGTCTGGTGGGAATGTCAAGACGCCTTCTTGATGGACGCATCGTCTTTGGCTGCTTCCGTTGAGTTCTTTTGGTCAACAGAAGGCACCGGAAGTGGGATCGATGACATGGGCGCAGGCTCAACCGCTGGGAACTGTGCCTTGATCTCGAGAATTTCGTCGAGGTTGTCGAAAAAGATGTCGACAATTTCTGGATCAAAGTGGCTACCGCTGCAGTTGCGAAGCTCATCGAACACCTTGTCGATTGGCCATGATTCCTTGTAGACGCGCCGTGAACAGAGCGCATCGAAAACATCGGCAAGAGCAACAACCCGACCCTCTGCCGGGATGTCTTTGCCCTTCAGGCCACGTGGATATCCGGTTCCATCCCAACGTTCGTGATGAGTGTAAGCAATCACCGCACCCATCTGAAGGAATGGTGAATCGGCGCCACGCAAAACTTCATAGCCTTTCACCGTATGCAGTTTCATGATTTCAAATTCTTCAGGAGTCAGCCGTCCTGGCTTCTTGAGAACGGCGTCTGGAGTCGAAATCTTTCCAACGTCATGCAACATGGCCGCCAGCCTCATGACTTCGCAGGCAGCATCATCGAAGCCCAATTGTCGATACAACAACACGCTGTAACGACTCATTCGTTCGATGTGTCCACCCGTGTCTGTGTCATGGTATTCCGACGCCTTCACGAATTTCTTCACTGTCTCAATGCGGGACTGGCGCAAATCCTGGGCCATGCGCAGATTTCTGAGCACCACGCCGCACTGGCTTGAAAGAGCGCGCAGATAGGATTCAACCTTGGCCGGAAACGGAGACACTTCACCGCTGAAGTTCTCACCCATCAGGTGGTTGATAAGCTGCAGGACCCCCAGAACGTTTCCGCGCGAGTCGCACATCGGGATCACCAGCATGGATCTGCTGCGATAATTGGTCATGATGTCGAATGACGGATTGAACGAAAAAGGAGACTCCGATGGCAGATTATAAACATCCTGAATATTCAGGGTTTTTCTGGACGAAGCGGCAAATCCGGCAGCAGTCTTGAGGTCGATCGGCAGCGTGTAATTTTTCAGCG
Organism: Silvanigrellaceae bacterium; assembly: GCA_049423385.1. Classification (GTDB taxonomy): domain Bacteria; phylum Bdellovibrionota_B; class Oligoflexia; order Silvanigrellales; family Silvanigrellaceae; genus RFOM01. The sequence continues at coordinate 7,292 of JBMSQQ010000102.1, forward strand.
CTGCCTTGACTCCGCGGGCCTCGAGCACCCGGTTTCGGGTCAGCACAAACCGAAGTTGGTTTCCATCCGCCTCGTAAACTGTGCACCCTTCGCAATTACCCATAATCAAAGCAGTATCTGCCATAAGGCTCAGCAGCTCACTGGCATCGTCCATCTCGCTGAGAGCCAAACCGCTTTTTACAAGCAGGTTGAGATAGTCGATTGAATCTTCAGCATCCTGGACGCCAGGATTTTGTTTGTTCTCGGCCATTCACAACCTCATTCCAGCAGCCGTCGATGCACACGCATGCATCATCTCCCCAGAAACGGCTCCATTCGATCCGGTATCGGAACTCTTTGGCCCGGCTTGAGCCTGGTTGCGAACATTTCCTGACATGACACTTCGACACTTCCTTGCCGCCGGTGAGAAACCTGCCAAGCCACTTGTCTTTTTCGCCTGATACGGACTATGTAGGGGGCGTTCCGCAGACTCCGAACTTCACCTGATTTTTTTTTCCTCCCGACGAGGTGATTTATGATTGCGAGATACAGCCGCCCGGAAATGTCCAAGCTTTGGTCCGAAGATTCAAAATACATCTCATGGTCTCGGGTTGAACGCGCACATTTGGAGGCCCTTGTGGAACGCCGGGGAGTTCCCGCGGCAGTTCTTGCAGCATTCGACAGCGCCATCAAAAAAACCAACGCGGGCGACTATCTCAAACGCGAAGAGGAAACCGGACACGACGTGATTGCCTACGTTGCGGAGGTGGGCGAAGCCATGGGCGACGCCGGACGCTGGCTGCATCAAGGCCTCACAAGTTCGGACGTGCTCGACACTGCCTTGAGTTTGCGCCTTGGTGAAAGCCTTGAACTGCTGCGCAAACCTCTGTTTGCCTTGCGGAAGGCTCTTGCCAAGCAAGCCTTCAATCACGTCAACACGCCCATCATGGGTCGCACCCACGGCATACATGCCGAACCTTTGTCGTTTGGCCAGGTCCTTGCGGGACATTTTGAAGATTTTCAGCGCGCACATGTTGAACTTGTTGAAACACAAAAGCTCTGTTCAACCGGAAAAATGTCGGGTGCCGTTGGCCAATATTCACAGTTGACTCCGGAACACGAAGCACACGTTCTGAACAAGCTGGGTCTCACGCCCGAGCCGATTGCGACGCAGGTCATCCCGCGCGATCGCATCCTGCGCGTTGGTCATGCCTGTGAAAGTCTCGCCAACGCCATCGAACGATTTGCGGTCAACATGCGTCATTGGGCCCGCACGGAATTACAGGAAGTCATCGAACCCTTTGGCAGCAAGCAAAAAGGCAGTTCCGCGATGCCGCACAAAAAGAATCCGGTGCTCGCGGAAAATTTGTCAGGACTCGCACGCTCCATCCGTGGGTATGTGCAGATGCTCGGACAAAACACCGCGCTCTGGCATGAGCGGGACATCTCCCACAGCAGCGTCGAACGACTGGCTTTGCCCGACATGTTCGTCACCCTGGACTTCATGACTGCGCGCTGCGCAGACCTCATCGAAAAAATGGTTGTTCAACCCGATGTGATGAGACGCAATCTTGAGCGCCTGGGTGGACTTTGGGCCAGTCAATCGGTCCTCACCCAACTCACAAATTCAGGAATGAACCGCACGGCTGCATACGAACTTGTGCAAAAAATCGCGCTGCCGCTCAACATGCAATCTGCGCGGGAAACCCTTCCCCCCGATGCGTTTCTCAAGGCACTGGAAGCGCAGGCTTCGGTTGTCGACCTCGTTGGCAAGGACAACCTGCGCGGATTGTTCAATCTTGAGCGTTTTCTGGCCCAGACACCGACCCGGTTCCTCACAGTCTTTGGAGTGACGCCGGACGAGATCGCACGGGTTCATGGCGGACGGGTGGATGCCAGCACGGTCCCCGCGCTTCAAAAAATCCTGAGAGTCACAGTTGCCTTGCACGCAGACGTGCTCGACACCGAGGCCAAAACAATTGAAGAGCATATGCATTCGCAAGGTCTCAGTGCCCGCCTGAAACGATCGAAAGTTTTTACAATCAACGTACCAAATGAAGATGAAACAGCCTCGCTGTTGGGTTATGTCTCATCGGTCTTGCGCAATGAGGTCATGGAATCCATTCACATGGAGGTCATTCAATGACCAGAAAGAACGCGGCAGTTCTTCAATTCCCGGGAACAAACTGTGACCAGGACACCTTGCGGTGGCTGGCTCGAAACCTCGACCTCGATGTCTCCTTCGTACGTTCACAAGAAGACATCGAAAAACGCCCCCCTGGACACACTTCGGTGATCATTCTCCCAGGGGGATTTTCTTTTGGTGACTATTTGCGTGCAGGCGCCCTTGCAGCCCGCTCTCCATTGATGGACTGGGTTCGTCGGGAAGCAGCTGCCGGCGTTGCTGTTCTGGGCATTTGCAATGGATTCCAAATACTGTGTGAATCAGGATTGCTTCCAGGTGCGCTCGCTCTCAACACGATTCGCCAACACGTTCATGAATTTGTAACGATTCACGTCGAAATGTCCCTGTCATCGCCTTGGGCACCCAACCTGACATCCGGACGTTTGCTCACCCTGCCGATTTCATGTGGCATGGGAAATTTCATTGCACCCAGGAAAGAAGAAGGTTTCCGCACCTTGTTCCGTTACACGCAAAACATTCTTGGCAGCACCGAGAGTATTGCGGGCATTTCGAACCCCGAGGGAAATATTGTTGGAATGATGCCACACCCCGAGCGTGCAAGTGATCCTGTGCTCGGTGCCACGGATGGATTGTTGATGCTCGACGCTCTCGCCGAGCGGCTGAATATTCCTGTGCGCCCCGGAAGCCCGTTGGCCATCTGGCGCGAAACCAAGGGAATACACGTTCACTGAAAATTTCCAGTTGAGGTTGAAATCGATGTCTTCAGCTCAAGGGTCCGCAGCAGAACAAAACCGCGACGAAAAAAAATGGACTGAACTCGCCCAAGGCTTCGGACTCTCGGGCGACGAGTTCAAGTCACTCAAGGAACTCCTCAAACGCCAACCCTCTCTCGAAGAGATTGCTGTTGTCGGAGCCTTGTGGAGTGAACACTGTTCGTACAAGTCTTCACGTGTTCACTTGTCTCGCTTCCACACCAGTGAACCCTGGGTTTTGCAAGGACCCGGCGAAAATGCGGGAATCGTGGAAATTGCACCGGGAGTGGGTCTCGCCTTCAAAATGGAAAGCCACAATCACCCCAGTTACATCGAACCCTATCAGGGTGCCGCAACCGGCGTCGGTGGCATTCTCCGCGACGTTTTCTGCATGGGAGCGCGGCCTGTCGCCAACATGAATTGTCTTCGCTACGGTGAAGGAGTCTACAACGCTCATCTGCTCAAGCACACTGTTCGCGGCATCGGCGATTATGGAAACTCGGTTGGTGTGCCAACCGTGGGTGGACAAACGCGCTTTCACCACGGCTACTCGAAAAACATTCTCGTCAATGCCTTCACCGCCGGACTCGTCAAGTCTGATGCGATTTTTCGCGGAAAACTCCAGAACGATTCGGCGCCCGCGCAAAAGCAGGTTGCAAGCGGATTGTTGCCCGATCAGGATGTCAGTGAAAGTTCAAAAAAGAAGTTGTTCCCTCAGGGGGCAAACCTTTTGATCTATTTTGGCAGTGCCACTGGCCGTGACGGTGTTCATGGAGCAACAATGAGCTCAGACACCTTTGGCGAAACATCAGCATCGCTGAAACCAACCGTGCAGGTGGGTGACCCTTTTGCCGAGAAAAAACTTCTCGAAGTGACGCTTGAACTTTTGAAAAAGAATATCGTCGTTGGATTGCAGGACATGGGTGCTGCCGGACTCACTTCGAGCGGCGTCGAAATGGCTGGCCGTTCGGGCTGTGGGGTCGCCATCGACCTGAACCTGATTCCTGCACGCACGGCAAGGCTCAAGGCATTTGAATTTCTTTTGTCGGAATCTCAGGAACGCATGCTATGCGCCGTGACACCTGAAATGGCAGACGAGGTGCTGACTCTTTGCAGGAAGCACCAGGTGGCCGCAGCGGTGATTGGCTCGGTCAATGACACGGGCGAATTCATTTGCCTTCACAACGACAAGGTTGTCTGCGCCTTGCCGGTGGATATTCTCACCGACAATGCACCCAAATACCGTTGGCCATTACAGGATCGCAACGAATACCTGAAGCAACATT
>JBMSQQ010000103.1:0-11450 GCA_049423385.1 Silvanigrellaceae bacterium
AATTCTCTGCGTTTGAAGGCACAGCTGCGTCACGCCTGGCAAGGTTTGATTCATCGGGTGTGTTCAGCACGGACTTCAATTCCGGATTGGGGACGGGTGGAGTCAATGGAGATGTTGAGGCTCTCGCCTATGATTCGAGTTTGAAAGCTCTGTATGCTGGTGGCAGCTTTACCCAGGTTGGCATGACGAATTCGAACCGCATCGCCAAATTGCACACCACCGAAGACGCTCCTGTAGCGCCCGATTTGCCGGCTTTTTATCTTGGAAACTTGTTTACTGATTTCAGTTCTGGAACGGGATTCAACGGGACAGTCAGAGCGCTCGCTAAAAAACCTTCTGGAAGTGGAATTTATGTTGGCGGTGAATTCACTACCTACAACAGCAACGCATATGCCCGATTGGTGAAACTCAACAGCAATGGTTCGGTGGATCCGACAATTGACATGGGCAATGGCTTTGCTCTCACGCGCGGAGGCAACGCGACCGTGAATGCGTTGCTGACAAATGGTTCGTCCATATTTGTAGGCGGCGAATTCGACACCTTCAAGGACGAGCCCGTGAGCCGAGTGGTGAAGCTCGACACTGCAGGTGAATTGGACACGTCATTCGATGTTGCATCTGGACCCAATCAGACTGTGAACGCGCTTGCCTTGCGTGGCTCTGATCTGTTCGTGGGCGGCCAGTTCACTGCGTATTCGGGCAATTCCAGCGCGCAAAGATTGGCACGTCTCGATGCAACAACCGGAGCATTGAAAACGGATGATCTTTACAACGTCAATGGCACAGTCCGTGCGCTCGGAGTTGATGTAAACGGACGTGTGTACGTGGGCGGATCATTCACGATCGTGAATGGAACAAGCACAGGTCCTCTGGCAAGAATCTTGTTGAGCAACGATTTTGATACGTCTTTCGGAGCCGTTGGAACTGTTTATTTGAATGCCAACCTTGCTGCTGGAATCTACACCCTGCTGCCCTTTGCAACTGCCGACGCTACTCCAATCAACATGCTGCTCTCAGGCGGCCTGTTTTCGACATTCAAATTTTTGAGTTCTCCTTCGACGTATTTGTGGGAGTCACCTTGATTCAGTCCATGAAATGAGAAGACCAGGCAGACGTGCTTGGTCTTGGGTTTTCGACTTCAAACTGAAGCTGTCCGTGCTTGATGCTTCAGCTGAAGTGCTATGCGATCAGCGATAACCGATTGGAATACACGAGCGTGGATCGGAATATTTGCAGGTGAAATTCAGGTAATTGTAAAACTCGAAAAAACTGAGCGCGCCCTCGGCCGAGCCATTGTTGAGTTGCCGATAGGAAGCCAAGTATCTTTGATAACTTGCTTTAATCTTTGAGTATTGCAAGGACATCGTTCTTGAACTGTACATAAACCGATCCCTTCCCACCCATATTCATGGAAGGAATCGGCCAAATTTGCCGTCACCTTGAGCGGCAACGTCAACGCTTTTTGTTGTTTGATTTTGTGTCGTCGGATTCTGATTCAAACCCGCCGTCATCTTGCTGGGGTGCCGGATTGGCTCTGCGGATTTCAACCCTTCTGAAAACTTGACCACCCACGGCGCCACTGCTGCTGAGCTTGCCACTTCCGGTTTTCTTGTCGGTACCGGCGCTGTCGTCGGCCGGCTTCGAATCTGGGTTTTGGGCGTTCTTAAGCAACTCGCCAGCAGCTTTGGTTGAGCCCATGTCGGAGCGCATTGCTTCCTTTATTTCTTGTTGGATTTTTTGATAAATCTCTTCACGATGCACAACGGTGTTGCGGTCGGCTTGAACGCCGAGCCGAACCTGTTTTCCCTTGATGGCCATCACGACGATCTTGATATTGTCGCCAATGGCAATGACATCTCCGACTTTTCTTGTCAGTACGAGCACTTTGCAGACCCTCCATGGCCAGCGACACAAGGTAGATTCCTGCGGTGTTGTTGCCTGCTCTCGGCCTGAACCAAAATTCAAGCGAACCACCACGGACGCGCCTGCATATCACCGCAGTGATATTAGTCAAGCAAGCACTTCCCTGCTTGTGCCTCGTCCGTTGAGGCACACACTCTATTTTTGACCTGTTGCTCCCAGATTCAATGTTTCAGCGTCAAATCGTCGACCTATGAGGCAAAATTTTGCGCAGAACCGCAAAACATTACAAACTGCGGCAAATGTGCTAACAACGACCGAGACTTCCGGCGCTTTCCGGCAGACATGAGACGAGGGGATTGAACCGTGTTCACAGCCAATCGCAGGCAAAATGATTCTTCAGACACCATGCAACAAGGTCGCGTCGGGGCCGGAACGGTCAAGCGTCCAATTTTTGAGGAGACGTCCGAGAGGGCTATCAAGGCAGCCCACAGACGCAAATGGACCATGATTGCCACAGTCGCTCTGGTTGTCCTCATCGGCGCGGGTCTTTTGGGCTTCTCTTGGTACAAAGGGCGACAAGAACGCGCGCTGACCCAGGCATATTTGGAGATCGACGCGATTTATCAGAACGAGAACCAAGCATTCGAAGAAAAATTGAAGACGGATCCCAAGCTTAACACTCCGGATGCGCGTCCCGATCACGCCGGAAGCACGCAGAAATTTGAAGAATTTGCCAAGACCTACTCCAAGGCGCCTATCGGTTGGCAGGCAGCGTTGCGTGCGTCTAACAATTACATTGAGCAGCAAAAGTATGCCGAGGCGCAGGCGCTATTGGAGCCTTTGCTCATCAAGACTCTCAAGCACGTCGTCTTTCAAGTTCGGGTCAGAAAAACACTTGCCGGAATTCTTGCTGAACAGGGTCAAATGGACAAAGCTCTCGAGGAACTGAATTTTCTCGAGAAGCTTGCAGAGAATCCGATTGTTGCGGATGTGAAGCTTATGCGTGCACAGATTCTGTTCAAGAAGGGGCAGAAAGAGGATGCAGCGAATCTTCTGCGTGAGTTGGCCGCAGACAAGTCGCCCGCGGAAGGTAGTGCTCGTTCCATTGCGAGCGAAGCTGCGCTCTGGCTGGGTTATTGGGGACTGTGAAATGAGTTTCAATTCTGCTTGCCACGCTGCTTGGTTCCGCCGTTTTTGTATGCTTGGCGTTATTGGCTTGGGCTCTTTTTCTCAGCTTTTGCATGCTGGCCTGATCCAGGAGACCACCGCGTTTTTTCCCATCAGCCCATCGAAGCTTCCGCGTATTGAACGTACTTCAACTTTGGCAGATCAGGCTTCGGCGGGGTTTGCTGCATTGCCAGCTGAAAAAGGCGGAGCGGTGCAAGCTTTTGTGCGACGATTTAAAAAGGCAGGATCTGAATTCGATGCGCCCGTTCTTCCTGTCTGCGGACAGGCTCCGGATGCAAACTCTATGGGTTGCTACAACCTTGGCACTGGAGAGCTCCTTGCAGATATTCCCACTCCTGGACAGCTGACGACCACGCCTCAATTTTTTGAAAGTTCCTGGTACGTCGGGACTTCACGAGGGTTTTTTATCCGCTACGATTCGAACGGCGTGTTGAACACGCCCAACTTCGGAATCGCGAGTCTCTTTTTTCATGGCCCCGATTCCAAACTCGTGATGAAGGCGCTGGCGTCGTCTGCCTCAGGACCCGCGAGTGGAGCGGACAGTTCACAGCAGTCGTTGAAGACCGGTTTCAGGGGCGCCTGGAATTGGTACGCCACTGCGAACGCTGAATTCATTGGAACTCCCCAGTTTGGTGGCGGAAGTGTTTTTGTGCTGACTGCCAACCAGTCGCTCAATTCTTACGATATACAATCGGGACGATTGAATTGGGGTGTTCGACTGGCGCCAGAAGTTCAGTTGCGATTGACGTCTTCCTCACTCCTGCTCCATGAGCGGGGTTTGATTGTGGGATCGAGCGACGGCAATCTCATGCTTTTGGATCCCAAAAATGGGCAAACGCTGTGGCGACACACGGTTTCCGGTGGAACAACGGATCGCTTTTCGGCGATCTCTGCTCCTGCTCTTGCGTTGTCGGATGGAATTATTGTTTCCAACGCGGAAAGTTCAACGCAGCGTCTCAATTGGGAAACTCGATCGGTAGAATGGTCGTATCCGGTTGGTTCCGTCGTTCAGCCAAAATACGACGAAGGAAGTGTGTTTGTTGCAGGAGCAGACGGATCGTTGCACAAGCTCGATCTTCGGTCCGGACGCTTGTTGTGGCGGACGCAGTTGCCTGCAACGAGCCCGTTGATTGCAATGACCCTTCTCAAGAAAAAAGAAACTGTTCTGGTTGCGACCGCAAATGGTCAATTGTTTGCGGTTGGAATGACGTTGGGCTCGCTGGATGGGACCGGTCCTGCTTCGACTTTCGGTTCCGTGACGGGTGATTTTTTTGCGGGTCGATCTGATCAAAACGAAGTTTGCCTGAGTTACCGGACCCCAGGATACGCATGTTGGACTTGGAACCCGGAAGCGAGAACTTTCCCTGATGAGAAATAAGGTCAAACATTCGGTAAGTCTGTCGAGGCTCCCCTTGAAGCTGAATGCAGAGACGAACTCTGTAAAGTCATCCAAGGCAAAGCTGCAATGGGACAAATCCAATTTGCAGGCACGAATAGAATTTATTCTTGGCCTTTTGTGCCTTCAACCAAGCACATTGCACGTCGAGTTCTTGGATGTCGTGGAGATGGGAGCGCTCAATTGGCAATTTCGCGGCAAAGGTCAGGCAACCGATGTTCTGAGTTTTGTGCCACATGCAGCTGCGCAGAAATCCGAATCTGGTCTTTCCGAAAGGAAGGGCCCTGTTGTGAATTTGGGTGACCTTGCGGTTTGTGTTGAGGTTTGTGCGACACAGGCCAAGCGGCATCGCTGTAGTTTGGCGGACGAACTCGAACGCATGATTGTTCATGGTCTTGTTCATTTGAAAGGCTTGGATCACGATCGATCACCTGCTGCATATGCGGTCATGACTGCACTGGAAAAGGCCATTCGAACTCAATTGAAACTGGAATTTGGCGCAGCGGATTTCTGCAGGTTGAGCGAAGCCACCGAGACTCCCAAGAAGCGTGAGGTGCGCCGGTGATGTCGGATGGGTTGCTGTGGGGTCTGTTTGTTGTATTGGTCTGTCTTGCCTTGAGTGCCTTTTTTTCTGCAACAGAGACAGCTCTCACAAGTCTTTCGTCACTGAAAGCCAAACACATCCGGGAAAATCACGGTCGAGCGGGCAAGGTCTTTGACCTCTGGCTCAACTCCCCCCATCGTGTGCTTGCGGCCGTGCTGATCGGAAACAATCTGGTCAATATTTTCGCATCCATCTACGCGGACAATCTCATCTCGAAATCATTCGGTCATGCCTCGGTCGAACTTGTGACTGCCGTTATGACCATTGTCATCGTTTTGTTCGCAGAGATTGTTCCAAAAACACTGGCCAAGACTTATTCCACGCAAGTTGCATTGCCGCTTCTGTATATCTTTCGGCTGTTTTATTTTCTGTTGTTTCCCTTCACCTGGTTGCTTTCCAGCCTGTCCGATCTTGTTTCGCACGCCGTACGCAAGCGAAATGTGAAGACCGCTCCGCAAATCACCGAGGAAGAACTTGAATTCCTGATTGACGTTGGTGAAGAGGAAGGCGTTCTGGCCGAGCAAAAGCATGAAATGTTGAGCGGTATTTTTGAGCTGGGAGATACGGTTGTTCGTGAAGTCATGGTTCACAGAACTGACATGACAGCCTTGCCATTGAACTCGACAATTCATGACGCGGCTGACCTCTTTCGTGAAAGAGGACTTTCCAGAATGCCGATTTACGATGGCCGGGTCGACAACATCATCGGTATTTTGCACCTGAAGGACATTCTTTTTTATATCAAAAAGCATGCCCACGACGATTCACATTGGGAAGCACCCATTTCTGAAATCAAGCGCGATGCCATGTTTGTTCCTGAAAGCAAACCGGTGGATCAGTTGTTTCAGGAGATGCGTAAAAATCGCCAACACATGGCCATTGTTCTCGACGAATATGGCGGAACGAGCGGTGTTGTAACGATGGAAGACATTCTGGAAGAAATTGTCGGCGAAATCCGCGACGAATTCGACAACGAAGAAGATGCCATTCGGCCGACTCAGCAACCCAATCAATATTTGATTGAATGCAAGATTCACATCGATGACTTTTGCGACTTCTTTGACCTTCCTCGCAGCGAGATCGCCGAGGATAATCAGGCTGTGGAATTCGACACATTGGGCGGGCTGATTTTGCACCACATTGGTCAGATTCCGAGAATTGGCGACAGGCTGACAATTGGTCGGGTGGTGTTGGAAGTCATGGAGGTCAGTCGTCGTCGTGTTCGTCGGGTGATCGCAAGCGTTCAGGCTGGAGACGGATCACCAATGGAAGGTTTGCCACCGATCTCAGTGGCTCCAAACACACACACCTCTGCGACTTGACCTTCGGGAATTATGGGATTTACCGCCCAGATCTTCTTTCATTGGGCAAAAAAAAGTGAGGCTCAATCGCCTCACTCATCCTCATCCTCATCCTCGTCTTCGTCTTCATCGAAGTCATCGTCGTCTTCATCGTCGAGGTCTTCTTCATCTTCGTCTTCAAAGTCGTCGAGGTCTCCCTCATCTTCTTCGAAGTCCTCATCGAACTCATCCTCTTCGAGGTCTTCGTCGAAGTCTTCATCATCGAGGTCTTCAAATTCTTCGTCTTCGTCGCCGAAATCGTCGTCTTCGTCGTCCTCGACCTCTTCGTCCTCGTCGTCATCTTTCGCACCGCGACCTTTTGAGGGCGTCAGCACGCCGGGCAAAAGCACATCCAACAGATCGGAATGATCATTGGTGCGGACTTCAAATACCATTATCAACCTCCGGAAAGTATATCTACGGCACTGTCTGTTGCGCCGAATCTGGGCCAGCGCATAAAACGGATGCCATGCTCTTTCGATGACAAGAATCAGGTAATCAAAACTCGAAAACGAACGCAAGTGGGGCTGGGGATCTTTTTCCGGTTTCGGTTCCGGCGCCGGAGTTAAATTCCGGTTTCGCCCGGTCTGAGTGGCACAACCTCGATGTCGGCGCCAAGGGCTTCCAGTTTTTTCAGCAAAGGCCTGCCGCGAAGCTCAGCCTGTTTGGCTTGCCATCTCTTCGCCTCTTCGGCTTGTTCAACCGCCGCAAGGCTCACTCCCTCGCTTGATCGATGGTGGTCTATCAGCTCATTTTTTTTTTGATCGGCTGTTTTGCCTGTTTTGGGTCCAAAGGGGTCATTCAGGCTGAGGCTGGCAATGGCCTCCATCGTTTTGCCCACAGCGCGAGTTTTGGAGCTGGTCGTGGCTGGAGGTGTTGTTGCCCTGCTTTGATGTGGACCGTTGTCTGCCAATGAACGTTGGTTAACCGCTTCCACGGAGGAGGACTGTTTAGGCGGCTGACTTTGCTGCTTCAGGGCATATTTTTTGGGGAGCTCGAGACCTTCGATTTGGCAGTCCACATAACCCAATGCTTGAATTGCAGACAGAAAAAGCTCGGCCTCTGGCTCGGAAAGCTGGGCAAAGAGCTTGTTCTCGGCACAGTCGGTGAATGTGATTTTGTTTTTGTTGAACTGCGCGAGCTTGGCATGCTTGAGTTTGACTGAAAGTTGAAGGTTCTTTTCCTGGATGTGGGCAATCAGTTGGGAGTATGCATCCAGCATTCCGCCTGGGGTCGTTGCCGGTGAACTCACTTCGACAACGGGTTTGACTTCATTTTTAACAGGCTTCGTTGTCGTCGGGCCTTGGACGTTGGTGGTTTGAGGCTTAGACGTCACCAATGGCGCATTCGGCTGCAGGATTGGGTTGGCTGCTGTTGTTGCAGCCGCCATCGAGTGGACGAGCAAGCTGCTCAAGTCATCGGACGACAACCACTCTGTGCGACTGATACAATCCATGATGGTGATTTCTGCCCACGCCCGCTGCGAATTCGTCCGCAGGATATCTCTCGAGGCATGTGCCAAGGCTCTGTAAATTTCTATCAATGCGACCAGCGAAGCTCGATCCGAAAGACGACCTATAAATTCTTTTTCCGCCGGCAATAGATTGAGGATTTCGTTGGTTCTTGTCTCTGCACCTGCAGGTTGCTTGGCTTGTTTGAGCACAATTGCACTGCGAAAGATGTTTGACGTCTGCTCAAGGATATTCGCAAAGTCGAGGCTTGATGAATCCGCTTCGGCAATGGCCTGCAAGCAGGCATCCGCATCTTTGGCGAGAATTCCCTCGAAAAGATTCTGGCAAATCCCTTCACCCATGACGCTCAGCGCGGCTTTGGCTGAATCGAAAGTCACTGACCTGTGCGAGCCCAAGGCCAAAACCTGCTCAAGAAGGCTCAATGAATCGCGCAAACTGCCCTTGGCCTCACGGGCGATGAGTTGCAGGGCATGCTGCTCAAATTCAATGCCATCTTTTTCAAGCAGAGCTGCAAGGTGTTTGGCGATTGTTGCGGGATCGATTTTTCGGAACGACAAGATCATGCATCTTGATCGCACTGTCACGGGGACCTTGTGCAATTCAGTCGTTGCCAAAATAAAGATGACTTGTGGAGGTGGTTCCTCGAGGGTTTTGAGCAGGGCGTTGAATGCGCCAATGCTCAGCATGTGAACTTCGTCGATGATAAAAATCTTGTAGCGGCTCGACTGGGGAAAGAACCGCGCGGATTCGCGCAGCTCGCGTACGTTGTCCACACCCGTATGGGATGCGCCGTCGATCTCGAAAACATCCTCGTGCGCGCAAGCCGTGATTTGGACACAATGAGTGCAGGTCTGGCAGGGATGGAGAGTCGGGCCTTTTTCGCAACAAAGCGATTTTGCCAGGATGCGGGCGCTTGAGGTTTTACCTGTTCCACGCGTTCCGGTGAACAGAAATGCGTGCGGAATCCGGCCGCTCGATACCATGCCTTCGATGGCTTTCACGGCAGATTCCTGGCCAACAAGCTCTGCAAAGCTTTGCGGACGTGTCCTGCGCGCAAGCACCTGGTACTCGCGACTGCCGGAGCTGGGTTCTGTATCTGCAAAACCTTCGAACATCCCTGACCATCCAGAAATAAAAAAACCGCTACGAGGGGCGACTAGAAGATGGGCCTACCTGTTGTGACCAGTACCGTTGCTGCCTTCCGGCCCTGGCGGGGTTGGATGGACACACCATCAGACGTCCTCTAGCCACCTCTCCTAGCGGCTTCACATCAGGGCTAGACTCAAACACATGGCGGGTCAAGTCTTGCCAGAATCAGACCGGTCCGGGACCTGTAAAATAATCAAAATGCACCTTAAATAGGCATAAAGGGATGACCCGTTTTTTGACACCCTTGCTGCAGTTTCAAACATTCAGGCCGATCCCACAGTGAGATCCCGGAAATCGGGACCGATCAAACTGGAGGTCGTCATGAAACTCAAGCACTGGGGGCAGAATCTGCGCGTTCTTTTCGCGCTGATCGTTTGCCTGCCGATTGCCATATTTGGCTCAGTGACTTGGTTTGGCTTCAACATCATCGCGGACCTGGTTGATGTGGCCAAGAAGTCCATTGTCGAGCTGCCAGCCGACAAAGGAATAGAAGTTGCCAACCTGTTGGCACGCGTCCACGATCGTTCAGAGTTTGTGATGCTTTTTGTTCCACTGGTGTCCGCGGCACTTGTGGTCACGATTTATGCATTTCTTCTGACGAAGTTTTTTGGCCGGCTGACGAGCAGGAGTTATCAAGTGGTCAGCTCGCGCGACCAGATGAGCAAGCTCACCGACAAGCTTTCCCAGACATCAGAAAAAATCGAGCTCAGTTCGCAGCAGAGCGTTGCAGCGGTCGACCAGTCTGTTGTTCAGCTCGAAATCATTTCCAACGCAATTCAAAAAATGAATGCAGAGGTCCGCGAGGCCGACAAAAGTGCGCGCTCAGCCGTTGAACTATCTGAAAAGAGTGAATCGGAATTGAAGTACGTTATTGATTCTCTCTCGGGTCTCGTGAAGCAAAGTAAAAAACTTGAAGAAATCACGGGTCTTATTGAATCCATCGCATTTCAAACAAATATTCTTGCCGTCAACGCTGCTGTTGAGGCAGCCCGTGCGGGTGACCAGGGACGAGGTTTTGCAATTGTCGCGGAGGCTGTGCGAAACCTTGCCCAGACGAGCTCCAATTCTGCCAAGAACATTTCAACTCTGATTCGTGAAAGTGGCGAGACCTCAAAACGTGCCATTGAGTCCATCCGGACTGGTACGGATGGGCTTGCCTCAACCTTGAATGAGATTCGTAGATCACAGAGTCTGATTGGCTCGGTGGTTTCAGCGAATGGCGAACTCTCCGAATCAATGGCACGCATGGGCCATTCTCTCAATCAACTCGAATCAACTTCAAAATTCATTGCGCTTGCCGCAGAAGAAGCCCATCAAACCCGCAACGACTTTGCAACGTGCATGCATGATGCAAAGCTGACATTTGAGGGACTTGGAACCTCGATTCTTCACATGGAAAGCATTTCCACGGAGACTGCAAAGTCATCTCAGGACAAGGCTCCTGGCATCGAAACACAAGCACCCCCGGCAGAATTTCAGTCGCATGAGCGGACGGCAACAAACCTGAGGACAAATGTTCAGTCCGCTTCAGCTCATCCAGTTCAATTCAGACCAGACATACAAAAGAAAGCCGCCGCCAAGCCGTTCAACGCCCAAGCCACGACAACTCAAAAAGCCACAGCGTCTGCGAGATTTTCGGGAAAACCTCGAGCGCGGGACCTGATACCGTTTGAAGGCGAATCGGAAAGCGAAAATGTGGGCGACTCGAGGATCGGTAACATTTCGGGATTTTAAATCGGGAAAAGTAGACGAGAGGATTGCAATGAAACAGTTGAGCTGCGTATTCACCTTGGTTGCCCTGGCCACTTGGAGTCCCCTTGCCAAAGCGGAAAGCGGGCGTGGTCCCGATTTGACAATTGTGACCGACGCCGAGCAGTCGAGAAATTTGGAACGTGAAAAAGATCGTGCAAGGGAGTCGGAAGCGAAACCTGTTTCCAGCCATGCGGGTGGAGGCAAATCACCACGCGACTCGCTTGAAATGCTTCGACAGGGAAATCAGAGATTTGTGGACAACAAAATGACCGCACCGCGCCGAGACGAAAAAACTCGCAGCGAATTGACGTCTTCGCAGCGTCCGTTTGCAATCGTGCTTTCGTGCTCTGATTCCAGGGTACCACCTGAAGTCTTGTTTGATCAGGGCCTGGGCGACGTGTTTGTTGTGCGCACCGCAGGCCATGTGCTCGATCCTGGTCCGATTGCGAGCATCGAATACGCCCTCGAACATCTGGGATCGCGCCTGATTGTGGTCATGGGCCACGAGTCGTGTGGAGCCGTCAAGGCAGCTTTTTCAACTCCGCCGGGAAAGTCTGCCGGTTCCGTCGACCTCGACAGGTTGGTTGGCAAAATCAGGCCTTATCTTTCCTCCATCAAGCCATCCAGCTCCGACAAGCTCTTTCGCGGACCGGTGAAGGCAAACACAGCCGGGGTCGCGCGTGAGC
>JBMSQQ010000104.1:0-11272 GCA_049423385.1 Silvanigrellaceae bacterium
CTGGAGCTGTTCTCCAACATTCCGATTGTCGATTTCGCGCAGGAGCCGAAGTACAAGAAATGCACAGAAAATGAATACGAACCCGAGGAGCCCACAAAGAATTTTCCGACAACTCCAAAGCAAGGTTCATCAATTTTCACATACTCGTACGATTCTTCCGGACGAAAAATCAAAGAGGTCGAAGATTTCGGAACCTCCAACTATCGTTCGAAAATAGTCACCGAGTGGACCTACGACTCCAACAACCGGGTTCTGAAAACAGTCTCCGGATATGTTTTTGGGAGCGGAACAACGAGCGCACAAAATTGTGTTTATGCCTATGATGGCGACTCGCATCGGCTAACAAAAAAGGATTGTTTTGACGGTGCTCTGACACAAGAAGAAGACCAAACTACAAGTCTTGAAATAACCTACGATCTTCCGCAAAGGAAAAGGACAATCATTGAAAAGAAAAGAATCACAAGCTCACAAGGCTCGATTCTTAGGCAAATAAAAAAGTCTGTCGAAGAACATTCAGATACGGATTATTCCTTCATTATCAACGCAACTCATGAAGATTTCGATTTCGACACCACCACAAACACAAGCAAGCTGAAATCTGTTTCAACAACAGAAAGTCAATTCAAAGAAGGTAAGTTCGCTTCCATCACGATGACCGACTATAGCGTTGCAGGCGATGTAAAAAAGAAGACTTCACTAAATTCATGCGAGTATTCAGCGGGTAAAATCAAGTGCAAGGGTACTGATTTCAACGACAAGGAGGAGGCGTACCAAAACTACGAGTTCGAACACACTCCGGTCATGATCAAGTACCAGCCCTCCGACATACTTTGTGCATCGTCCGGATCAGGAACTTGCAATAGCAGATTACTGTCCAAAAACTTTTTTGACCCATTCTATTTAGTTACTTCATTTAACATTACTGGAATCGATGGAAAGCTGAATAGTCAAGGAAAACCACCAGACAGAAAAATCGAAGCAACCATAACGTACAACTCACCCTATCGTCCCTGGATGCTCAAGTCAGGAAACAGCACGAAGGCTTACGGCATCACGGCTGATGGCAAGTACAAAGAGTTCCAGGAGCAAACCACGACTTCAAACAACGGCGACACAATCACAAAAATCAAGCAAGAGAGAGAAAACAACGGAACTGCAACAACCCGCGACGCACTAGGTGAATTCGAAAACAAGTCGAAAGTAGAAACCATTTGCGAGCGCAATTGAAGGGACGAACCATGAAAAGAATTGCAACAATCGCTCTAATGGCATCATCATCGCTTGCTTTTGCCAACCCCAACACAACAACGGCCAGCACCACCGAGCCTCTGAAGAAGGCTACAGAGGGAAGCATCTCCGTTACTCCTCTGGCGGGCATTTCCTATGAACGAATTGCAACCAGCGCAAAAGATTCGGAACCACTGGCTGGGCTTGGTCTCTCTGCCAAGGCCAAAGTGTCGGCCGGAGAATATTTTGGATTCGTTCCCTTTGTGCAGGCAGGCTTGTCGTGGGCAAGCGTTGGCAATCAGGTCACCTACAAGCCACTGCCCGGTGTGACGCAAGACATCACCTCGGATCTCAGCGCGGCAGCACTGGCTGCCGACCTTGGAGCACAACTCAAGGTCGACGAAGCAGTCACAATTGACCTTTCACTGGGGTATTCGGCAAGTGTTTATGGCAAATTCAAGCTTGTCGATAAAACCTCGACCAGCTAAAAAACAACCACCCAGACCCTTGAAAAATTCAGCAACCTGAATGTGTCAGCTCGTGGTCTTGGACAAATCAGCCCAGGTTTCGACTTGGGAGTTGAGGCAACCTACAAAGCGGCGGGCGTCTTCAAGGCCAAAGACGCTACCGAGAACAAGTTTTCAGGTTACGCATTGGGTCTCGTGAGCTTGTACAGCTTCTGAGTTCCAGCCATCCCACCCCACTTGCGAACCGTCCGGGCAACATCGCTTGCCCGGACTTTTTTTCAGCCAACCCAATGCTGTTTTGACCGGATTTCAGCCAAGCTCACCCGCACCCTTGACTCGGCCACACACCCGACGGCAATGTTCAAAAACCTATTTATTACTGGCATTTAGCTGCCTTTCTCACCCTTCCCCAGGCTCGATTTCGAGCTTGGCATGAGCCTTGCGAAGAGGAGATCGCTGCCGGAATTCATCCGCAGCCAAACCGACTCAAAAGGACCACGTCATGCAATTCAAATTTTACTCGCCCCTCTTCATCGCAGCATCCACGGCAACACTTCTTCCCAACTTTGCCCTTGCCGAAAGCATCTCATCCCGAAACACAGCCACCGAAAGTCTCTCTGAACTTGGAACCATTGCAACAGCCCGCGGTGACTCCAACGACGACAATCAAAAGTCGACAAATCAAGCCGTCCGCAAACTCGTCAAACAAATGCTCCTCCGCAGAACGACCATGGACATCTGCGACAAGGGAACTGGCAAATGCAAATGAATGTTTCCAACTTCAAAGGTGCCGCTCCTTTCCCAACGACTGCAAACTTGGCCAGAAAAACGGGTGTGAATTTCAATTCGCAAACTCATATCACTCCGCTGGACAACGTTCTGAATTACAAGAACGAAGGTGTGTTGTTGCGATTCATGGACGAATTTGGAATCGGCAAGAATGACGCAACACGGATATTTGAGGATATGCTCCGTTGGCTCTGGCTCAATGCATTGCACACAGTCGAATTGAAAAATGGAACAAAGGGCATCCCTGGCAGGTTGGGAATCAGAGCTGAACAGCTGGTGATCGACGAAATGTGGCACATTTTCATGATCTATACCGAGGATTACAGGAACTTCTGTGAGAAGCACTTTGGTTTTTTCATTCATCACGCTCCCAATGATGCGCCAAAAGAATCTCTTTCAGCCGAGAATCTGGAATCCTATCTGATACAATATCTGACTTACGTTCATCATCATCTCGGCCATGCAACGATGTGCCGGTGGTTCGAGGAATATGGCGAAAAGTATTCATCAGAAATTCTATATCGTCAGCGGATTTTGGTCCTGCAGAACAAAATCAGACAACTTGTCGAGTGAAAGAAAGAGGAATGCATGTTGAATTCATCCGCCAAAGAAAATTCTCTGACCTCTTCCCTCGAATTGAAATTCGTCGATGAGTCCGAATTCGACCAAGCAACTTCGCAGCTTAAAAAACAGGTCTTCCGAGAATGCCTCGCAGTTGCCAATCACCTGCTTTATTCAGAACAGGAACTGCACCAGTCAGAGGCCAACACAGCCCGCTTTGCCAAACTCGAAGCCATTTATTGCCTGCTGATGCTCAATGGAAAGTGCATCGGTTGGCATTACGGACATCAGGATGGCCCAACGAGCTACTACATGTGCAACTCGGCAGTGCTTCCCGAGTACCGTCGCCAAGGCTGCTATTCGTGGCTCGCACAAAAGGTCATGGAAGAAGTCACCCGGCGCGGCTACCTCCGCATCAAAAGCCGCCACTATCCTACAAACAATCCGGTGATCATCGCCAAGCTCAAACTTGGGTTCGTCGTGACGGGCCTGCAGTTGTCAGCAAATTTTGGAACACTTTTGGAACTCGAATGGCATGTGAACCAGGGCATGACAGACTTGATGAAATTTCGTTGCGGCGAAACGCTTCCTTCAGAATCAGCCCTGAAGTCTCTGGGGCTGACCCGCAGCTGAAACTGCTCTGTCCGGAATAAGAAGCAGCTCAGATATCTGCAAGTCGCGACCAGGGAAGCGCCTGTATGCGACCAAATTTCTTGGCATGACGATCCCGAGAAAGCAGGAACAATTCGGCATCAGGGAAATCTCTTTGAAAATTATCGAGGCCCGAAAGATGATCCTCGCGCACACTCTCTGTTGACTTAATTTCAACAAGCGCAAGTGGTCGACCAGGCCTTTCAACGACCAAGTCAATTTCAACTCCCGATGCACTTTGCAGATATGAAAATCTGTAATCGCGCATTTCGTAACTGTTCAAGCGAACGAACTCGTTGATCACGAGCTGCTCAAACAAATCGCCGAAGTAATTCGTCCCAGTCTTTGGTTCAACCGTCAGCATACGGGCCAAGGCACGGGTCACACCATTGTCAAAGAAGTAAAACTTTGGAGCCTGGCGTAAGCGCTTTCGAACAGACGAATGATAGGCATCAATATGAAACCCCAACAGTGTGTCTTCGAGAATTGAATAGTAAGATTGGACAGTCTTTGGGTCGACACCAACGTCGCGAGCGACGTTCGCCGTATTCACAATTTTACCGGCATTCACGGCGGACACTTCCAGAAACTTTCTGAAGGGGGGCAAATTTCGGATGATCTGCTCACCCCAAACCTCTTCCTTCAGATACAGATGCGCATACGATTCGAGATAATCTCTCTTCATTTCATCAGAGTTGCAGGAAAAGATCTTTGGCAGCGTCCCCCACCTGAGCGCTTCAAGGAGGTCAAAACGGTTTTCGAGTTCAAGCGAAGTCAGCGGAAAAAGATTTCGAAGAAAGGCTCGACCCGCAAGAAGATTGGCTCCGCCTGCTTTGAGCTTTCGAGCACTCGATCCTGTTAGAATAAAGATTTTCTCGTTTCCCGGAGTCTCAATCAGACGATGCACTTCATCCAAGAGCTTCGGTATTTTTTGAATCTCATCAATCACAACTTGGTTCGACTTTGCGGAAGCCAACATTGCAGCAAGGTGATGAGGATTCAGCATCAAGGTTGATTCAATTTCATGGTCCAAAAGGTCAATTGAGTATGCATCGGGAAACCTGGCGCGAAGCAGCGTGGTCTTTCCGGTCCCACGAGCGCCAAATAGAAAAAAACAATGCTCTTCCGGTAGCTTAACTGAACGTTGGAACATACTCCTGATTTACCTCGCATTTCGGGAGTATGGTCTTTTTACCGTAAAAAGTCAATAATGACTTGTTTTTGATGATTTCCACCAATCCAATCGTTCGCCAGCCACCCGAAACATTTACCAATGCTGAGTCAGTCCGACTTCCGAAACTGATCAACAGACAAAACGCAGAGTGTTCATTTCGTAAAAGATAGACACGAAAGAGACGCCCTCCTTGGCGTCGGTATGGGATCAGCGCATTACTTCACGCGCAACAGTGGAAGATTCGAGATGACGTTACTGCGAAGTTCCGGGGTCGACTTGCCGGCAGGGTCAAATGAATTCAAGTCACCAATGTAAAGACCCAGTCTGATTTCGTCCTGATTCACTGAAACAATGTCGAAGATGCGATGGGTCAAGCCTGAAAGTTCGCAGCCGTTTCTCTGGATTTGAACAACATTGCCCGTGGTTTCAACTTTCAACGCCGGACACTCAGCCAACCATTTTTCAAGTTCAATCCTGTCCTCGATGACTGTTGGTGAGGTCAGGTCGAAAGTCCATTTCTCAATCGTAAAGTCGATGTTTCGGATGCCCTTGATAGCCGCGGGCTTGAGCGCGAAATTTCCACTTTCAAAAGTCAGCTCCCGGGGATTCAACGCAACATCTCCAAGTTGATACGTACCGCTGGTTACAAAACGCTCTGCTTTTTCTTTGCAGTCATTCTTGTAGCCAATCACTTCATGAGCAAACCGACCATTCTTCAATGTCAGTCTTTCTTCGGTTGGGCTTTTGTTTGGATCACAGGCACGAAGCCAAGTTCCATCAACAGCTGGAGTGCTTTCGTTCTTGCCAATTGCATCGTTGGATGCGGCGCTGTTGTTTGCATCTGAAGAGCGAACCGAAGACACGCTCCCACAGGCCTGCAGAAGAGAAAGCCCGAGAACAGACACCACAGAGACGAGACGTGTGCTATTGCCAGGGCGGAAGGTCTTGTTGTCTTGCATGAGAGACTCCTGTTCGTTTCATCCAAAAGGCTTCGTGTCGGCCACCACAGCAGACCCGCTGGAAGCCTCTATGCAATTGGTATTCCAAATATTAAGTCAAATATTTTTAGTCATTTAAAAAATGATAGCCACCACAGACATACAAAAAATGTAGGTACTGAAAATCAATTAATGTCGGTTTTATTGACTGCTTGGGCGGCTACCGCAGCGCTTGATTGGCGATGAACGAACAAAGTCAAAGAAGACAAAATTGAAGAAGAGCTGCCAGCATTCCTCCGGGTTGATGTTTGACTGATTTCTGACCATCGCGTGGCCGAATTCAAGCCATGAGCAACGTGTGAAGGTATGACGTGAGATACCCCAAACCCCATGCTTTAGTTATCTCCACGATGAATATTGATCTTTTTGCATGCTGAGCTGGTTGGCACGGCAAATGCTTTGGGTCTGTTCATGGGCTCCTCAGGCTTTGCCGTGCGCGACGTGTTGAATTTTCTCACGGGAGTTGGAGAGGTTCATTCTCTCAATCAACGCTTGGGAGTCTTCACACACAATCTGGAAATTCAAAAACAAAATTTTTCTCGGAGTATGTCATGCGAAGCCTGCTCAATTCAATAAACAGCGTTGCCGCCATAGGACTTGTCTTCTCGAGCGCACGAATGCTCATTGGCGCAACTTCCGCAGTCTATCTTCTGAGCAAGGGAATCAGCGCAGGGGATATCGGCATCATGAAATCATTTCAGGCTCTGCTTCTGATGATTCTGGACTTTCCGCTCGGGGTCCTTGCAGACCACAAGGGCCGACGCATCTGTCTTGTATTGGGAGGACTCGCTGGTTCAACTTGGCTGGCGCTCACTGCAGCAAGTTCATCATTTTGGATATTACTCCTTGCTGAAGGACTGAATGCACTTTCACTGGCATCTTTCAATGGCGCATTCGACGCCCTGCTCGCGGAGAAATACATCAAGGAACGTGGTCGGCCGTTTCTCAATCGTCTCTTGGGTGACTACCATGCCATTCTCTTCGGCATGATGGCTCTCTTTTCACTTGCGGGAGGAACATTTGTCAGTCCAGAGTCATCTGTGTTCTGGTGGATAGCATCAGGAATTCTTCTCGCAATCACAGCCATGATTCCATTCCTTGTAAGGGACGATTCCAATTTTCACAGAAGCCAAAATGCCGCAGCAGCTGGTACTGAAAAGCCAAACCTGGTGAAGTTAATCAAAGGTGAGTTTGTTCAGGTTCTGCGGCAAATTTTGAGCGTTCCAGAGGTCCGTAGAATAGCTCTCCCGTTCGTTGGCATCGGCGTGTTTTACCAACTTTTGATTCCCTACTGGCAGTTCTTCTTCATGAATTCAAATCAAGGCGAATTTATGCTTGGAGGGTTCAAATTGTCATTCTTCGGACCGCTTTTCTTTGGAATTTTGGTGATTCAATCCGTTGCAAGCAAGACGATGAGCATCGGGTCCATCGCAAGTGCATCCCAGCGAAAGCTTCTTGTTCACGTTTTTATCGCGATTCTATTCCTCACTGTGGCTTCCCTTTTCGAAGCCGGACTTTGGTTGATTATTGTTGCAGTTCTGGGTGTTTTCGGCCTTCTGCGCCTATATACATTGAGTGCGTCATCGCGACTTCACAATTTGATTGAGGACTCGCGCCGTGCCTCGGTTCTCTCGGCGTTGTCGGTTCTCACTCGTGTTGTGCTTGTCGTTGTTCTTCCCCTCAGTGGATTTCTTATCCAAGCCATTGGAGTTTGGTGTCTTCCGCTTTTCGGAATCGTCCTTTCGATTTGCTTTCTTGCCACAGAGATGCTGGGCGACAGGCACATCTTTAAGTTAAAAAGCGACCAAAACCAGGTTGAAATGGCTTGATGCAAGACACCATATATTCTCGATCACGTGTTTCGCGACGACGTGGAGGATGTCCATCTTGTTTATGAGCCCACCCGTGTGAAACCGAATGATGGAACCTATCTCGAGCGAGGGCTTCTGCGTATGGACTTCATTCAGCTTCCCAAATTTTCAGCCTTGAACCCCCCAGTAAATCAGCTATTGTCGGCTTGGGTGCAGTTGTTTAGAGCAAAATCCGCTCAAGATTTGGAAAGGGCCGAGCTGAGGGACACACCCAAGCCACCTTGGCTATCGTTCAAAAGATCATTTGCAAAATGCTCAAACTCTCTCCAGAGGCGCTCGCTCCACGGCTCAACACTCTTTCTGCAACGCAGCTCGAAGCGCTGCTCGAAGCAGCCCTGGAATTCGAATCTTATGCAGACCTCGAAAAGTGGCTCGCGAAACAGAGTTAATATTCCCTCGAAAGATTCGCAATGAACAATGCCATCCCGCGGGGCTGAATTCCGCAGAGGCAGAGAAACGCCTCGCAGAATACGGAATAAATTCAATCGAGCGGCGCAAAAAAGAAAACCCGATTCTTATCTTCTCAAGGGAACTTTCCAACCTGTTGGCTATTGTTCTGTGGATTACGGCCGTGGTCGTGTTCTCGATCGCGTTCATCTATGCACAAAAAGACATGTATCCGCTCGGATTTGCCATCATCGGCGTTGTTCTCATCAACGCGTTTTTTTCCTTCTGGCAATCTCTTAAGGCTGAACGTGCGATGGAAGCCTTGCAGAACATTTTGCCAGTCAAGAGCCTGGTCATTCGCTCGAGCAACTGGCTGAGCATTGCTGCCGAGACTCTTGTTCCGGGCGACATTATTTCATTGCGTGAGGGCGACACCGCAGCTGCTGACATCAGGCTCCTCGAGAGCCACTCCCTGCGTGTGGACACTTCTCACATCACCGGCGAATCGCTGCCGTCTTTTCGCCACAGCGAGCCCGACAAAAGCGATGACATCTTCCAGGCGCGAAACGTTGTGCTTGCAGGTGTGAGGGTTGTTTCGGGGCGCGCCCAAGGCGTGGTTTTTGCCACAGGCACTCGCAGCGAATTTGGAAAAATGGCCGGCCTCACGCTCGCTTCAGAAAAAAAACCATCTCCCCTGCAACACGAAATCGCATTGGTGAGCAAACGAGTTGCGCTCTTTTCCATCGCGCTCGGCGTCGGCTTCGCACTTCTTGGAGTCATCTCAGGCCTGCCATTCAATCAAGCCTTGCTGTTGGGTGCGGCCATGATCGTCGCCAATATTCCCGAAGGCCTCATGCCCACCATCACTCTCTCGCTGGCGTTTGCAGCGCAGCGCATGTCGAAGCGCAATGCTCTTGTCCGCCATCTGCCTGCGGTGGAAGCCCTCGGTTCGACGACCGTCATCTGCACCGACAAAACCGGAACGCTCACGCTCAACCAACTCAAAGTCAAAGAGATCGACTGGCTCGCACAGACTGTTGATGCCGGGCAGTTCATTGCCAAAAAAGATTTCACCGCCGGAGAAAACGCCCTGCTGGCACGCCAGGCCGCCACAGCGACTCTTGTTTCGGTCGTTCTCATGCAAATTGCGAACGTTTTTCTCTGCCGGCAGCAACCCTTTTCCGTTAGAAACAATCTCATTTATTTGGGCGTGGCGTTGGAAATTGTTTTCATAGCCGCTGTGATGTTCTTTGCTCCACTGCAGAGAATTCTCAACACAGCACAAGTCACCTGGAGACTTTTTCCTGTGGTGTTCTGCTTTATGGGACTCATGATTTTGGGGGAAAAGTTGCGGAGGAAAGTTATATCCAAGAAGCTCAAACTATCTCCAGATTCACTTGCTCCGCGCTGCGGTGAGTAAAATATACCAATAAAAAATCGGCTTATACATTCATCGTGCTCATTCCAAAGTTTCCTGCTTCGCATCCCTCATTTTCCGAACGTGTTGTGCGAGCACAAATTTTATGTACGTTTGATAGCCAATATGATCACGGTTGGCGAGACGTTTTAGTTCTTCGAGAAGATCACCTGGCATCTTAAGGGAAATGGCTTTTGTTGTCGCAGAGCCGTGAATGGCGCGGTTGAGTCTTGCTGTTTCATCCTTGCCCGCTCGAACGAGTTCCACGGGTGAGGAATCTGACTCATCTTCCTTGATGAGCTTTTCGAAGTCGGAAGTTTGATCGGCTGGCAGATCTTTATCGCGCAAAATTTTCATATTCTTCAACCTCCCAAGACTCGGCCGGATAAGCGGTTTTCAGCACCAAAGTCTTACTTTCGTGTATGGCAATAAACGCCACCTTGAGTGGACGCCCCTCGCAACTTAGAGACACGAACCAATACGTTGGCGGCCGAGTCCGATGCTCCTTTCGGATTTCCTTGACGTAAACGCCGGAACTATTGAAGAACGCCTCCTCGACTTCTTGCTCAGTAACCCCATGTATGGAGAGCTTCGCCAGCACCCAGTCCGAGACGTAGAGGTCGTAGCGGTCAATCTCCATCTAGTGATCCTTCGGATATTCTGAGTATATACTTTAGCACTACAAGCAGCAAGAATCTGCCTCTTGCCTCATACACGCGAAGCCAGAATTCCTGGCAGGAGCAGCAAAAGATGTCTCATTTAATTTAGTCCTGAATTGAAATTTTCAGGCTTCACGATGGAACTTTGATTGAAATTGAAATGCAGTCCACGCGACGGCTTTTACCTTGACTTGTCGAGTCATACATCTGGCTCGCGACCTATTGTCTGAGCTGAAGCAAAATCGATCCTTACGTCGTCGAGTAATTCCAATAAAAAAATCGGCTTTTTTTTCAAAAATTGGCCGAAAATTTCCGGCCACGCTCAACACATTTTGCTACGACTTAAACATCCATGCAGCGTGTTCTCCCCGTTTCAAGGAGAATTCATGCCGCGCTCAAAACAACCCAAAATCATTCCTTCTGCTCTCATCCCTGGCACACAATTACCGCGCCCTACGATCGATCTTGTTTTCAAAACGATGCTGGAAAACAACCTCGCTGCACTCAAGAGTCTCATCACAGCAGTTCTTCAGCCTGAAAGTCCGATCGACTTCGTAACGATTCTCTCGCCAGAGCTTCATGGCACTGACATCAACAGCAAACAATCGAGGCTCGATCTTCATGTGAAGCTTCACGATGGAACTCTGATTGATATTGAAATGCAGTCCAGCCGAGAGGCGCACTTCATCAAGCGCTCGGTTTATTACACGTTTCAAATGATCGGTGGTGCGCTTAAAATAGGTGATGCATACCAAAGTCTCCCGAACCTGGCCGGCATCTATATTTTTGATGATGTTGTTTTTCCAAGCCTGCCGGAGATCCACTCCAGCTTCCAGCTCAGGCGCGCTCTGCCCGACGACGGCTTTCACCTGCAGCCCAACCTTTTGAGGCTCGATTTCATCGAGCTTCCCAAGATTTCTGCCTTGAATCCCTCAGAAAACCCACTATTCTCAGCTTGGGTTCAGTTTCTTTCAGCTAAATCCGCTCAGGATATTGAATTGGCAGCTCGCTCGGTCCCTGAAATCGGCCAACTCGTTGGGGAGTTAACCAAAATGTCTTCCAATAAAGAAT
>JBMSQQ010000105.1:0-11101 GCA_049423385.1 Silvanigrellaceae bacterium
TTCGAATTCTGGAAAGACACTTTGGGCATCTTCGTTTTGTGTTCCGGAGAGTGGTTCCATTTCAATCGGTAGACTTTCTATTTTCGACAAAATTTGTTCATCGTTTGCAGAGTCGGAGTGGGCTGTCGTCACGGTGTTTGAAGATTTTATTTTATTGGATTCTTCAGACGGCAGGTTATTTGGGATGATTTGCGCCGAGTTGACCTTTCGAAGAGACAGAAAGTTGATCATTGAGCTGACTCGCGTGTCGAATGCTGTTGAATTGCAGCCTGACTCCAAAATGGAGATTTGGACAAGCAAGCATCTCGAAGTGCTTCCAGAGGCAACTGTCTACAAGAACCCAAGTTTCAGGAGAGTGGTCGAAAATATTTTGATGGTTGGGGAGATTTTCGACGCGAATGGGCGGGTTCACGAGGGCGTAAATCTTCGCACATTGTCCCGGGAAATTTCGTCGCGGATTGCCGATTTTGGTTTTGGAGACCAGGGTCCCGTACATCAGCTCAAATGTTTGGTGAGTCTCTTCTGGATGCTGGTCAGTTATGTGTTCGCTGAGGGGCCACTGACACGTTGGCTTCGAATGTCTGGTACGCAGGAGATTCTGTTCAATGGACACGATGAATGTTGGATCGAGAGAGGCGGCCAATTGTATCGTCATTCTTCGCCATTTGTTTCGTGGGATGATCTTCACGCATGGTTGAGCCGTCAATCGATGCTGGCAGGAGTGGATCTGATCAGCCCACGTGGATGTGTTGATTTTTCAATGGCGTGCGGCGCACGGGTTCACCTCGCGCATGCTCCGGTCTCCCGGAACTTTGGCTATGTTTCGATTCGATGCCATCGCGAGGGTGGTTTTTCACTGGCCGAACTTTCGAGTGCGCAATTGGTTTCCCCCGAACAGTGCGCGATTTTGGAGTCCTGGATCACCGAGCGCAAGAACATTCTGATTGCCGGTGCTACCAGCTCAGGGAAAACGACACTTTTGAAAGCTTTGGTCGAATCGGTTTCTGCTGATGAACGGATCATCGTTCTGGAAGATGTTGCTGAACTGAAGCTGACGCACGATCATGTGGTCTACCTGCAGACGTTTGAATCATTGGAGCCAGAAATTCGCCGGTCAATTGGATTGGAATCTCTGGTTCGGGAGGCCTTGCGCATGCGGCCCGACAGGCTCGTTGTTGGCGAATGCAGGGGACACGAAGCGTTCGCCTTGGTGCAGGCACTCCATACCGGGCACCGAGGATCCATGTCGACGGTGCATGCAAATTCGGCGAAGGACGCCTTGAGTCGCCTGGAAACCATGATGATTCGCGCTGAACCTTCGCTCGATTCCCGGGTTGTCAGGACATTGGTTCGCGGCGCATTTGATGCGGTCATTTTTGTTGAGCGTATTCACGGAGTGGGCCGTCGAATTTCGGGTCTTCATCTGATGCAGGAGCTGGTTGAGCAATGAAACTGTTCGGTGAGAAGAGTGAGTCATTGCAATGGGAGCAGGGCGACGTGCTGTTTCGTCGCATTTCTGAGGGACTCACGCGTTCGTCAAACCAGATGCGCCCCGCAGTCATTTGGGCATTGAGTCAGACACCCTGCAGGAGTCTGAGAGATTTGTCCCGCAAAGCATGTTTGCCCCTTTCAACGTCTGCAACTGCCACAAATCGGCAGCACAGAGATAAAAATCAGCCGCGGATGCTTCTCGAAGCTGCTGTTGGTGAACTTGTCAGGCCATCGTCTTCTGCAAATGGGTTTTCGGCTTGGTTTTCGATTTTCAATGAGCTTCATCGTGTTCGGCGGTGGATTCTGCGCCAGTCTGCGCAATCGCGGATTCAAGCATTTTTTCTGATGGGCTTTGTCCCGCTCGTAAGCATTTTTCTTGGTCTCGCAAACTTGGAGACATTCTCGACGAACCTTTCTGTACATCGGGGTCAGCTGATGTTCCTGGTGGCGTTGGCCTTTTACCTTGCGGGAATATTTTGGGTTCGTTCCCTTGTCCGCTCTGGTCAGGGACTAGTCTCACCTCGCGGCTTGTCTGACATTCAAGGACGAATCGGCTTCCTCACGGAAATTCTGGCTGCCTCGGCAAACAGTAGCACTCGAATCGGACAATTGGGCTCTGCCTGTGCAGGAAGTCAGCGAGTTTCCATCCAAGGATTCGGGCGCAGACTGGGGTGCGGTATCGCTTCGCGGGCAGTTCACGATGCGAGCACACTGGGTCATCGGGAAACTGAGGCGATTGAGCTTTTCAATCTCAAAGCTGGGTTTGTGGACCGGCCAGATGGAGGGCATCGTTGGCTTCTGCAGCGTTACAGGTCGATTTTCGAGGACTTCCAGGACGAGTGCAGTCGAAGTGCTGCGCTCCTTTCGATGCGACTTTTGTTCCCGATGGCTATTTTTTTCCTACCTGCCCTGTTTTTGTTTCTGGCTCTGTGCGGTTTTTCCCTGACGATGGATGCGGTAAACTAAATAATAATTGTCAACTTCATGGTTTTGTTTGGGGGCTGGGTATGTCGGGATTCGTAAAGCACAGCGTTTTCGCGATGATCACTTTCGCTGCTGTGGCAGCCGCTTGCGAAAAGACAAAATTCCGCAGTACTCAACCCAACCCTGGGCCTGTCGCATCAGCCACTCCAACGGGTTCGGCCATCAAGTCGCCAGATGAATCCAATGTCCCGAATACGGGTCGTTCACCCGAAATCTACAATCCTCAGCCGACTCCTAACCAAACCCCCATCATGGGCAACATTCCGCCGAAGACGGGTACAACAGAGACCGTTCCGGGTTTGGGAGGAAAGCCGGTTGTCACAATTCCGCCAAAGGTTCCATTCGAAACTCCGGTGAATCAATACCCCAGCATTCCGCCAAACAAGGTCCCGGTTCAGCTGCGCGTTGCCCAGCTGAACTACGAAGCGTGGTGGAAAAACTGTCTCGTGGTGACCATTGCCAGTGACACGCGCGAAGTGGGCTGCAACAAGACGACTCCGCTCAACACAGTGGTTGAATTTCTTGCAGACAAAGGCGTTTGCAATCGAATGGAAGTGCGGGTCAAAACCTACTTTCCGGCTCCAGGTGCGTGTCAGGCGGGTCAGCCCTGCAATGGTCCCTACAATGCTGCGGTCGACATCGACCGCCGTTCGGGCGACATTTCCTCTTCTGTTTTCTTCAAGGCTTACGATCGGAACAATATCATGAGCCGTGATCCTTTGATTGCCATCCAGGACAGCGCTGCGGCCATCAAGCAGGAAATGGACGCATACTCGGCAAGTGCGCCACTTAGCCGTTGGGTTCGGGTCTATTTTGAAGATCAAAAGCGTGAAAATCTTGATGCAGTTGCTTCGAATCCCACCAACTTGTTGCTTCGTGAACAGCGCGGAATCGACTTCAACGACTACGTCTTTGACGTCCGTGCGCAGGGTGTCGAATACTACATCGACGGACTTGAGCCGATGGGCTGCACCCGCAAGTGAACATTGGTTTTTGGGCCGAGATTTATAATGGGTTGCTCCGGGGTGCAGCTCATGTTTGGCTTAAAAATAGTGCTAAATAAAATCGAAGGCATTCTTTGAAAATTTGACAGACGACAATCCTCCGTATGGGCTATACCTTCTCCATCCGGAGGTTTTTTTATGTCATTGAAGAAATCCGATGAAGTTGATTACCGTATTGAAGGCGACGACATGCAAGCTGTCGTGGTGACTCTCGATCCTGCAGAAGTGGTTATCGCCGAAGCAGGAGCCATGCTTTACATGACCGATGGTGTGTCGATGCAGACCTCCATGAGCACCGACAAGAACAAGGGTTTTTTCGGAAATCTCATGAAAGCAGCCGGTCGAATGCTGACGGGCGAAAGTTTTTTCATCACC
Source organism: Silvanigrellaceae bacterium (assembly GCA_049423385.1). GTDB lineage: Bacteria > Bdellovibrionota_B > Oligoflexia > Silvanigrellales > Silvanigrellaceae > RFOM01. The sequence continues at coordinate 3,855 of JBMSQQ010000105.1, forward strand.
AACTTTGAAAACACGGGTGGTCAGCGAGCAGACGTTGCTTTTGCTGCACCTTACCCAGGCAAGATTATTCCTCTTGATCTTTCGACCTATCAGGGTGGCTTCATAGCACAGAAGGACAGCTTTTTGTGCGCAGCACGTGGAACCGATGTCTCCATTCATTTCAACCGAAAAATTGGTTCAGGACTTTTTGGCGGTGAAGGTTTCATCCTTGAAAAATTGAGTGGCGACGGATTGGCTTTCATTCACGCGGGTGGAACGGTCATCGAGCGTCGGCTTGAGCCGGGCCAGACATTGCGTGTGGACACAGGATGTATTGTTGGATTCGAGTCCACTGTTGATTTCGACATTCAATTTGTCGGCGGCTTCAAAAACGCTCTGTTTGGAGGAGAAGGTCTTTGGTTCGCGACCGTCAAAGGTCCTGGCCGGGTCTTCCTTCAAACGCTTCCGTTTGCGCGTTTGGCAAATCGAATTGCAACTGTGGTTGGAACCGGAAGAAGCACAGAACAGACAGCGGGCGGTTTGCTTGGCGGCCTGATGGGAGATCATGATTAACCTCCTCAAGATCTCTTTTTTCGGGCTTTCATTGCTTGCCACCACGGGGTGCGAGTCTCTCAGCCGTTGGAAGATGGCGGGGACACGTGCTCTTGTGTCGGTGATTCCCCGTGAAGTGGATCGCCATCTCGGCGAAGCTGCGCAGACAACCCAGGTGCGAGCGCTTGGCAGTGCAGTTGTTCCACCCGAAGCCAACACACACGTTTCGGCGCTCGCTGCACCACTTTTGAAGATGGTGAGCCTGAGTCCGCTCGAGCCTCGTGTTCAGGTTGTTGCGTCCGACCTTCCCAACGCCTTTGCATTCCCACATGGTGGAATTTTCGTCACAACAAAACTGATTCAGATTTCAAAATCTCCGGAAGAAATTCTTTCTGTGTTGGCTCATGAGGTTGCTCATGTTGTGCAGCGCCACTCGATGCAGCAGCTGGTCACCCAGGCTGGAATGACCATTGCCATCAGTACTGTTTTTGGCGATCTGGGAGCACTGGGAGACATTGCGTCTGCGGGTGGCACTTTGCTGGGCCTCAAATTTTCACGCGATCACGAGAGGGAAGCAGATGCCGTTGGGGTTGAGATTCTAAGAAAAGCCGGGCTTCCCTTGAATGGAATGTCGGCATTTTTCGAGCGAATGGATGAGTTTGAAAAATCGCAGAGCAAGATGCCCATCAACGAAAATGTGATGAGCTTTCTGCAAACGCACCCAAGAACGGAAGAGAGAATTGAAACTGCTCGTGCATTGGTTTCGGAGCCCGGAGTCCAGACTCCTCGAGCCGTCAAGGATGCTTTTCTGCGCCTGAAGAAGTTATTTTAATAAATTCCGATGATAGACTTCCCGAAAGACACGAAACATGTCGATCGGAGGATGCATCTTTGCGTCGGGCAACTGCTTTTTTCGTCAATTTGGGTTTGTCGACACTTTTACTTCTGAATGGATGCACGACCGTCACGACTCATCCTTCCATTCAGGAGCCTGCTTCAAAAGTTATTTCCGGTGAGCAAATGGAAACGCGGATCAGGAAGCCCGGGCCAATGATGGTCACTCGTTTCATTGGCGCAAGCTGGGAAGGCAAACTGGGTGGATTGCTGAATCTCAATCATCCCGCTTCTGTGAAGGCGGGACTCAAGGACAGACAAGAGTCAATACAGATCTACTCTTATCTCATTGATCATCCTGTGCATGGTTCATATTTTGTGGATTCGGGAATCAGTCATGCAGTCCGCAGCGACCCGCTTGGTTTTCTCGGTTTTCCCTTGAATCTTTTCGTGCGCACTGAAAAGCTGAAATTTTCAGAGACGACAGCCGAAATTCTCGAGCGTCATGCAAAACACAAATCCCTGCGTGGTGTTTTTCTAACCCACATGCATATGGATCACCTCTTGGGCATGCCGGATTTTTCTTCTGATATTCCGATATTTGTCGGCGCGGGGGAATTGGCGACCTCGTCATTCAAGAATCGCATTTTCAGGTCCGTCATTGACAAATTGTTGGTTGGAAAAGCTCCACTCCGTGAGCTTGGATTTCGAGTTGTCTCTGCATCAATGGGTGCCGAGGTGATCGACTATTTTGGTGATGGCAGTTTCTTTATTGTACCGGCACCTGGACATACTGCTGGCTCCCTGGTGTTTGTTGCTGCAACGCCACAAGGACCTGTCTTGCTCACCGGTGACTCCTGCCACACATCCTTCGGCTGGAGAAATGGAGTTGAACCTGGTTCATATTCAGAGTCTCAACAGGAAAATGCGGAGGTCCTGCAATACCTCAAATCGCTTTCCGCGAGACACCCAAGCATGACCGTTTATTTGGGACATCAAGATCTGAAGACAGACGTTGACGGGAATAATAATAACGAGGCAGGAAGCAGCCCCCAGTGAAAGTTCCCGCTTGAAATTGCCTTCCCTTTCACTGGGTCAGTCTGCAAGATTCATTGAAGGTTATTTCAGGTGTTTCTTTTCAGCAGCACGGGCCAAGAGACGGCTCTTTTTTGTCGCCGTGACGACCGCTGAAATCAACATCGGCCTCAGGCCGTGCCGCTCAAGTTCGTGAATTGCTGAGATTGTTGTGCCGCCTGGGGTTGTCACCTGGTCGCGCAACACAGCCGGATGCTGGCCTGTGTCCTGCACGAGTTTTGCAGCTCCCAGAACGGTTTGTGCTGAAAGTTCCAGTGCGAGTTGGCGCGGCATGCCCATTTTGACTCCACCGTCCGAGAGGGCTTCAATCACCATGTAAATATACGCGGGTCCACTGCCGCTGAGTCCTGTGACGGCGTTCATGAGTTCTTCGGGAACAACCCATGCTTTTCCGACGGCCTCAAAAATTGAGCGCGCGCGGGAAATCTCACTTTCGGTTGCCTCTGGAGAAAAGCACAGGGCAGTTGCCGCGCAATCGACGGTCGCTGCGATGTTGGGCATTGCCCGAGAGACAACACAGCCTGCGAAAGCCTTTTGTACCTGGTCAATGGGAGTTCCGGCGAGAATGGAGATCACCAATGGATTACCACCTCCGGACAGAAAAACAGGCTTCCAGAATTGCACTGCATCCTGAAAATTTTGCGGTTTGGTGCAGATGATAAGGGTGTCTGCTTGAGTCAGGGGGATCTCGATTCCATCCCTTTGAACACGCGAGGCCAAAAGGAATTGCAACCGGCCAGGAAATCGCAACGACAGTTCTGCTGCGGCCTCATTTTCAAACCTGTCGCAGACGATGACTTGGCTTTCCGTGCTGGACAAAAGCCCTTTCACCAATGCTCGTCCCATGTTTCCAAATCCAAGTACAACAATTCGACCCAGCGCAGATGTCGAGTTCATTATTCACGGCTCACTTGTTTTTGAGGGTTTTGATGTCTTCGTCGAAGGAACTTGAAAAGCTGTAGCTGCTCACTGTACCGGTGGTGTTGAACCTGACCACGAGGTCTTTGGTTCGGGTGGGGCGAAACAGCGAGTAGCGATAGAAGCCCCAAGTCCAGGTCAGTTGGCCACTGTCATAACCCACCTGAAACGGTGAGCCGAGGCGCTGTTCCAATTCGACTTTTGTTGTTTTGTCTTTGGTAATCCACGCCACATCGCTAGGGAAATCATCACCGACCGTTGCGCACGCTGAAAGACCGGTTGTGGTCAAGACTCCGATTGAGGCAAACAAAATTGACGAAATTTTTCCCATGGCGATACCTCCGTAGATTGTCATGCTACCTTCTTGAGACAAGGAAAAAAAGATGGAGAACTGCATGGGGTGGAAATATCCGGCGACGGGTCTTGGCTTGCCTGCCAGAGTGTCCGCAATTTTGGCTTTCAGCTTTTTGCCTGTTTTTGTTGATGAGACGTTTGCTGCGAAAAAGAGTGAAGTGATCGATACAGCTCCCGACAGCAACACTGCAGGACTCGTGAACACGGAAGTTGCGCCCGAAGGGTCTTTTCAGCTTGACTTGACCACAGGTCATCTTTGGTATGGTTCCAGCCCCAACACCAACGTGTTCACCAATCTTTATGCTGCTGGTTTGACCCTGATTGGAATGCCAATTGTGAGTGTGGGCGGAAAAGTCCGCTATTGCGAGACCCTCGTGTTGAGCTGTTCCCTTCTGGGCGAGGTGGCAGTTGGCGCCAAGCTCACGGGCATCAAGAAAAAGCTGTTTGGAACTGTTTTCCAGAACAGCGTCGCCTACGATATGGACTCGGCGGGTCGGTTGACTCTTGGTCTGGGCTTGTTCTTTCAAGCCGGGAGGGCTTTCGAGCCGGATTCCATCAATTTTGAAGACCAATCAGCAGTCTGGGCGAACGCAATTTACGATGTGGCGTTCCAAAAAGACTGGTCGGTTGGTTTTGGTTACAGTCCCAGTTTCAAAACTTTTCATCAATATCCGTTGCAGGACAGTCTTTTTGTCAATCGCAGTGGTTTTTTGGGTGGTGGTCTTGCGCACGTGCGCACCCAATATTCAACGGAAGAGTGGCAATTCTCCCTGGGCGGTGCGTTGCTTTCGGATGCCGGGAATTGGTCGCTTTGGCCTGTTCTGGAGTTGATTTGGAAAAATCCACAGTCTCTGTTTGTTGATGAAGCGATGGAAAAACAGGAAAGGCAGCAAGCGGTTCCTGCGAAAGTCGAAGCCAGTTCAGAAAGCACGTCCGCTGGTGGCGAATCCGAGATTCCACTGAAGGAGGTTTCTCCGTCCGGCGTGAGCGATTCTGCTCAACCAAAGTCACAGGTCAAACCGGCAACCAGGGGTGGTAAAAAGTGAAATTGAAGAGCTTTTCTTTTATCGTCTCTGGCGTAATTTTAGCGCAGATTCTGTTTTCTGGATGCAGCAACAAGTTGGATAAATATCCTGAGGGGATTCCGATTCAGGCAGACGTCTTGAGTTTAGATTCTGCTTCGGTGAATGACATTGGAGATGAGCCAAAGTTTGTTTATGGTCCAAAGACATTTCCGCAAATGAACAATCTTTCAAATCTAAGCAGTCCTCGATTTCAAATGTTGCAGGGTGGCGATTTGGAAGTGCGCGAGGCGGTGGGCAGTGTCATCACCAGCAGTGAATTCTCGGGTTACACCATTCCCGAAATTGCATACCGAAATGTCAATGGCGTTGTGAAGCCCTCCGACAGCAAATCGCTGCTGTTGCTCTCCGCCAGTTATCAATTCGACACGCTGATTGACAAGATTGAATCTCTGACAGGAAGCACTCCACAGCAGTTCTTTGATGGATTCAATACATTCAGTGTTCTTTTTCACCCTTCGGTCGTTCTTCGGGAATCAGACGAACAAACAAGAAAATATGAAAACACCAATGCCGCCTACGTGGCGGGAGTAAAGCAATTCGCCCTCTTTTCAGTGGGAAAAGACGAACGGGTGTCGATGACCTTCAATCCCCAGATTATTTCCCATGAATTTGGTCACGCCATTTTTGAGAAGTATTTTTTCAACAACAAGTATGAAAGATGCAATACCAGCGAATTCAGGACAGAAAAATTGTTTCCTGGTCGAATTGAAAATGAATATTCAATCAAGGGACTCAATGAAGGTTTCGCCGATTTTGTCAGTTTCGTTTGGACCGGATCTTCAAATATTCTTGAGTCTTCATTGGGGCCACAGTTGATTACAACGGAGAGAAATTTTTCGAGAGCGAAATTCAACTACGACGATTTCTCCTCGAAAGAAGGCGAGATTTGCCAAGGCCGCTTTTACTGCGTCGGTACCCTTTGGGCAAAGACCTTGCTTGATGTCTTCTCATCACGTTCCCTCGATCCCAAGAATTCGGAGCAAAGGCAGCAGTTTTTGCGTGAAGTGGTTTCCTTGCTTCCTAAGGTCGGTGCTGCCTTGCGGGATTCCGAAGGAAAGGTCTTGCCTGACCCGGACGAAAAGACCTCAGGTTGTGTGAATCGGGATAGCCTTTCTCCCATGATGGATGGAGACGTGCTGACTGCCTTTTTTGTTGCCCTCCTGAACAGCACCGATCCAGCTGTAAAAAAATCATACTGCACGGCCATCATCAATAATTTTGGAACCTCCGGCTTTCCGATTTCATCGCGAAAGGTTTGCCAATGAGAAGTTTTATTTTTTCACTTCGAGCCTGGCCTGTAGTGACCTGTGCCTTGTCATTTTCGGCTCAAGCCTCTGCTTTGGAGGACTTCGTACCCAAGCTTTCCGAATACAGCGCGACTGTAGGTTTGAATGCTCGTCCCAAAGCATCTTTTTCACAAGAGCAATATTATCAGGAATCCTGGTTGTTGGCGGGTGCGGCGCACTGGCGCGTGATGCGGCCCAATGTTCGCCTGATCACTCGTGTTGGCTTTGAAAAATTTGCTGCAATGCCCAAGAACAAAGGGCAAATCAATATCACCACCGGCGAGAGTCATTTTGGATTCGAGGTGGGAGGTGAATACCTGCGGCTTTTAGCGGTGGGAGCTGCGTTGGGTGGAAAGTTGATTTCAAAGGAGTCCAAACTTGAAGTGGGTGATTACGTCACCAACCAATCCACAGACTCCACCTGGAAAGAGTCGCTGAAGGCTTCGACGATTCGTGCCTGGATTGGAATTCCCATGATTCCGGACCTGCTGAAGCTGAATCTCGCTGTTCAGCGGGCCTTTTCAGTCCCCGACGATGAAAACACCAGTTTCGGAGTTGAGATTCGCTACGAGTATTGAAGTTGAATCTATAAACAAAAAAGCCACCCGTCGGGGTGGCTTTTTTGATGCCGAAAGCAGAGCGTTCTTAGCGCTTGCTCTTGCCGGACTTGCGAGGAGTGCCCACTGCTTCCTTCAGCGATTTGGCTGCGCGGAAGCTGACCTTCTTGGAAGCAGGAATCGAGATCGTCTCACCTGTTTGAGGATTGCGACCAGTACGCGCAGCGCGCTCTTTTGCGAAGAGGATGCCGAGCTTGTCGATGCGTGCTTTGTTGCCAGCGGCAATTTCGGACTCAATCGTCGAGAGGAACTCTGTGAGAAGAGTCTTCGTCATCTTCTTTGGAAGCTTGTCTGTTAACTTCTCAGCGACGGCTGAAATGAGTTGCTGCGTGGAAACAGTATTGTTGGCCATTGGCAGATTCGCCTTGGAACTCAATGGCTAATTAAGAGGTCTCATTCATATGTCTAAATGAATAAGTAGAGCTTGGCTTACTGCTGGTTTAAAAATATTAAAGAACAATTTCAAAGCCGACCAAATACCTAAGGTTTGAGTCAATAGCCATCCTAGGGCCAATGAGTGAGAATGT
>JBMSQQ010000106.1:0-10851 GCA_049423385.1 Silvanigrellaceae bacterium
ACCACTTGGTGTGGTTCCGTCTTCGCGTACAATCGAAAGCGAAACCGTTCTGCCGGGGCCTGTGCTTGCGTCCACGGGATTTCCATTGATGTCGCGGAGCTCAATGGCAGCCGAAAATTTGGTGGAGCCGCTGCTGTCGGGAAAATACCCGCTTTCAGGAATGGCGGCGGTTGTTCCGTAGTGGTGGAATTCCAAAGGCAGGATGTTGAGTTCTTCCCAATTTCCATGGGCCGTCAATGCACCCTCGGTTTGATAATTGGTTTCGCGCCACTTTGCCTTGTAATAGCCGGCCCGTTTGAAATTCACCAGAAAACTCGAATCCGAAATACCACCCGTAAACATGTAATTCTGGTTTTTCGGTTTCACATTCTTGACTTCTTCGTCATTCGGTTCATCAAATCCGCCGGTGAAACTGAACTCCATGTAGTGATTCTCATTCCAATTCTGCAGATTTCCGTTGATATCGGTTGCCGCAATTTTGAACTGCACCTGAGTATTCACCAACGCCTGTCCGGCAGAATTCTTGAATCGCGTTGTTCCTGCGGATTGTTCGATTGGACGAAGTTGCGCCAATCGTCCAGGAACCACACGGATCGCGGGGAGCACAGCACTCGGATAAACAGGAGTACCCGTTGAAAATGAGTATTCGGTGGAAGTCAGCCGCAACACGATTGTTCCCGTTTTGGTGCCCGAGATGGCATGGACTAGATCTCCATAGCTGCCACTGCCCACGACACTGAACGGGTTCACTCCGCTTCTGCCCGTGAGCGAGAATGGCGAACAGAGGATCGTCGTGGAATAGCTTGTGCAATTTCTCGAGTCTGAAAAAACCTCATTGCCGTGAAGGGCAGACGTCACGACCGACACTTGGCTGGAGACCAATCCCCAGTAATTTCCCTGATTGTCATATCCCTTCAAATACACACCGATGAAATCGCGTCCATCGGTCGAGATACTGTTGTAGGATTGCAGGGTGTAGGGCATCTGTCCTGCCGTTGCTTCAGTCACGGCATCAAAATCGGGTCCTTCTGCAACTGGAATAGTGAGATAATTGTTGGCGGAAATGCTGTAGCCCGGACGCACATCCTTGAGCTTTCCAGGCTGAACCGAGAATGAAGTCGTGTAGTTGAATGTTGATTGTTTCTCGAAGCCGCCAACAAGGTTCAGTGGCCTGCTGACATCGATCAAGTCCTGAGATGAAATGCTGATGCCCCAATTTCCAGCCTGCGGCGAGTGAAAGTAAGCCAACTTTGATGACGGGTTTTGAAACCAGTTGGTTTGATTTCCTTGAGTGCAAGTTTCAAAGCCCGAAACTGTCGAAACGCCGCTTGCAGGGTCGACAAGGGGACCCAATGGGGTCGGATTGCCTTGCATATAAACTGGAACAAGTGGTGGCCAAAATGGGCGGTTTTGAGGGTTTGTCCATTGGACTGAAACATTTGTTGTCGAACCTTGGCAAGCTCCATTGCCCCATGCGTCCATGAGGGTGACATTCAGATATGCAGCTTCGTCCGTTGTGACTGATGTTGAACCAATTTCGTTATTCTCTGCTGATGCGCTGATGCCGGAAACCTTGGTGCTGATTTTTGCAGGCCTTCCCGCAGTCACGTTGAATCTAATGTTTGCGGTCATGTTCAAAGAAGGCTCAGTCACTACAACTTCGTATTCTCCAGCGGGCCTGTATTTGCTGGTTGATGTGGGGTCGAAATTGTCCTTGAGCGTATCTCTGGTTTTGACCCAGGAAATGTTGCAGGAAATTTTGTTGCCATCCCTGTCCTTGCAAGGCTCCTCAAGCACATTCCATGTTGTTTCTGTTGCAACTGAACGAACGAAATTGCCGGCAAGGTCCGTCACCTCGGCGAAAAGAAAAACACCACCATAATCAACGTCGAGTGTATTGCATGCTTTATAGTTGAGGTACCCACTCGAAACGTTTGTATCGACGAAACTTCTCGCAAGGTTGGTGGTTTCGATGCTTCCATAGGAATATCCGCTCACATTGACCCGGGAACCGAACCAGGCGCAAACCGGATTCAAAGTTTCCACAACTCCGCTCGGCCCCAAACGTTTTTCACGCACACCCACCAAAGCCGCGGGACCTGGCACGATCGTTATTTCCGGCGAAGTCCCCGTCACCGGCACTCCAACCGTAGGAACAAAATCCTGGTAGAGACCCAACTTGTTTTTGTAGCGGGAGCCATAGGTCATTTCGACGTCGATCCGAGGCGAGTAGTTCGTGCCCGCTGCTGCTGCCGAGGTGAGCGCCGGACAGAAAACGAAGTCAACACTCGGCTTCAAAATTCCCTTCTCGCCAGTTTGGGTTGCTGAGGTGAAACCTCCACCAGCCTGGTAATGATTCACGTCACTGTATCTGCGGGGGTTTGGTGTTCCGGCAGGATATCCGGTACGGGATGCGAGATCAGGATAGGGCGGCGTAAAGGAGGCCATTCTTGCCCAATTGTTCGCACTTTCGAATGAATTGTAGGGAGTGAAAAGACCTCCGTTGAAATTGAGCTTTGGCATGACAAATCCACCCGCCGAGGCAAGATTTCCACGCAAGCCAATCAGCATTTGAACTGCTGCCCCATTGAGGGAGTCCACCAGATTGCCCTGTGCATCCAAAACTGTCGTCCTGATCTCGTAGCAATTGCCGGCCTTGAGCGTTGTGGTTGCAGAATCGAAAACCCCTTGCGTTGAGGTTTCCTGCAGGAATTGTACGTCGAGCTTGGCGGGTTGTCCGTGGAAAATTTTCACATCGAATTGAAGTGGTGAAATTCCACCAGTGGCCGAACCCAAAGTCAGTACTTTGCTTGTCTTGGTTCCGTCGATGATTTCTGTGATTTTCTTGAATGACAAAGTGACGATTGAATTGGTGTTTGTCACCGTGCCATAGTTTGAATCGAAAATATGGGTTGGGTTTGCTTCATCCTGCAGGTAATTTCCTCCGGAGTCCACAAGAGCTGTCGAGATGGTTGTGACGTCATCGATGCTGACGAGGAGTGGCTTGCTGAAGTAGTCCATCACCAGCGCTCCGGTTGCCGGCCCACCCGCCTTGTCCGCAACCACCAAACGCTGAGCCACTCCTTTGAGAATCTGCAAAGTTGTTGCAAAGGTACCAGGCAGGATTGTGACGCCTGTCGTGGTCTCGACAACCGACAACACGACAGGCCTCGACGCATCGCTGAGCAACCAGCCAGCATTTCCAGCATCGGGAACAATCTCGCACTCCCCGGATGCGAAAGTACAAGTGTACTCCCTGTCAATCGGCAAATACGGAACCTGCCCCGTCCAGGATGGCAACGTGACGGCCTCAAACTTGAATTTCCTGACGCCGCTGAAGTCTGTGTCCACATAGCCCAGGGGGTCAATTGCCAGAACAAAAATCTTGAATGGCAATCCAGCAGTCTCGACCGGCACACCAAGACTTTCGTCCATGTGGTTCGTCTTGATGGCATAGCGGTTGGCACCTGAGTTTTTAAACGTGATGGGCGGGGAGTCTGCAATGATTGTTGATGATGCTCCAGCGGTGAGCTTTCCCGTGCCAACGAACTTGCTCACAACTTGCGGCGCAGAATCAAATGGTTTGAAACTTGGATTTTCCGAAGGTGGAACAAGTGATGTCCACCGCCACGTCAAAGCCGAAACAACGTCTTCAAGATAGTTTCCGTATCGATCATAACCCGCGATAGCCATCGTCAAGGGCCGGAAGATTTCCTGCTGCAGGCTCTCGGTTGCGTGCTTGATCGCAAGATCTTCTCCCAATCCGCCTGTTGTGTCGCGAAATTTAAGTTGATTGAGTTGTTCACCGGCAATGGTCAATGGTGCGCTATAAAAGGTTCCTGGACCAACTCCTGGAATGTTGACCGAAACTGTTGGACATGAACGTCCGCTTCGCATCTCATTTGTCACGACATTTCCGTTTTCTTTGCAGTCGAGGCCAATGGAAGGAATTCTATTGGGCATGCAAATGCATTTGAGGCTCAGGGTTTGAGACTGGGTTGAGTCAGAAACCAATTTGCCGACGTTGGAAAAATTCATGTCCCAGTCAAACGAATACTGTCCCTGCTCGCCATTTGGCGCGTCGAGGACACTCAGCGCCGTGACTTTGGCATTGGCGTATCGACTTGAATGATTGATCGTTGCGTTTCCCCATTTGTCGAACAGTGAGACACTCACCGTGAATGCCTGGCCGGCTTTCTCGATGCCCTGCGATTGAGTTTCCACCTTGGCTTGAACCGGTCTGCCGTGTTTCACTTCGTAGTCGAAAGCCTGTGCTGGAACCGATGAATCGGCAACCGACAACACAAACGTTCCATTGCCCATCCGCACCGGGTACAACGGTTGTGTGTGAATGAATGTTTCGAGAGTTGCAAGAGGATGTGACAGCAGTGGATTGCGCTCAAGAAGCGCACCACTCATTTGCCATTTCACATCGGCAGGCCTGATGAAATTTCCGGCTGAGTCGGTGATTGTGGTGTAGAGGTTTATCGGTGAAGTCGTTCCACCACCTGTTGAGGGAGGATTCAATTCATCGGCTTCGAAGGTGAATTTTCGGCAGAGGTCTCCGACAAACATTGGCGGTGTGGTGCAAGCGTTCGTCGCAATTTCTCCTGTGTCTTCGCGAGAAATCTTGATGAGCGAAGGCGGTCCGAGGTTGACGATCACTGGCGTCGATGCCGTCATGCCATTGGAGGAAAAATTGATGATGGGAGCAGTTCCTGTCGCATCATAAAGGCAGATGCTTTCATTGGGAGTGGCTTTGCCATAGGAAAATACGACGTTGGTAAGCAGGGATGTGCCTATGATCCTGTTGCCAAGATTGTCGAAATGGGCAACATCATTCAATGCTGGTGGCGTTTCAATCAAGCCGGTGATGGATATGTTGGCCTGGACGATGCCATCCATTGTCGGCACAACGTTGCCGTTGGTATCGATTCCTTCGATATTCAGACGAAAGCATCGACCTGCCGTTTCCTTTCCGCCATTCATGGTCGAGACTCTCCAGCCCACCAATTCACCGGATTTGATTTCAACAGGAATCACAGATCCTTTTCCGCCGCTGGGTGAATCCAATTCTATTTTGAAGAGCGCAGGAAGTGTTGGGCGCAACGAGAATGCAGCTCTTGCGTCCACCGGCAGAAGCGCCTGAAACTCGGACACATTCGAGGTCCATCGGGCATCTGTCGCGTCCCCCAGCCAGTTTCCACCGTCATCCACCCAGGCCGCTGCAATGTCGACACGTTCACCGGCGACCATCGTGATGGAGGTCAATGGCCGTGCCCGCGTTGCATCACCTCCAACACGATCCGCCATGACTGTGTTTGTGGGTTTGCTGCCCGGCTTTACCACAACAGTAGCCTCAAACTCCGGAGCAATTGGTTTCAGACCCTTGATTTTGTATTTGAGCTCTTGTGCCAGTGTAAAATTGTAAGGACCACCTGCGAGCACACAGCGTCCCGCAATGAACTTGCAAGTCACTTCAGTCTTGAATCCACTTCCTTGCAGTCCCAACCATGATGCACCAGGTGAAGTACCCGAAAATGAGAACAACGCATCGCCTTCGTAGGTCGTCACAAGTGCACCGCGTTGGTCTCGTAGGGTGATCCAGAAATCAACGTTTCTTCCGGCAGGAACGACGTTTCCATCGTAACTGCTCTCGAGAGCGAAAATTCCCAAATCATTCGAGGAGGGAGTGGTGAACACGGCAAATGCGAGCAAGTCGGGAAGCCCGCTGTTCGCAGGAGTGCTGGCCACGAGTGCAACACGAGCTCCGAAACGGGACGGGGCAATCACATTGACAAGGACTCGTCCGGCCGTGTCCGTCCGCACTCGCTTTGCACCATCGATCCGGCCAAGGTTGTCAACTTCGTCAAACGCGTCGGAAGTCTCTGTTGTTTTTTCCTTCAACGCCAGCCGCACAGAGTCGGCAGTCAATTCTCCGCTTATTTTTCCAACATCAAGCAAAGCAAGGTCGACGGGAGCACCTGGAACCGGCGCTCCCGTGCCATCCACAAACTGGAATTCAATCGGAATTTTTGCAGTTTCACGTGGAGAGATGATTTGCGAATCACCGACGAGGACTTCCAGACGAGCTTCGACTCCTCCGTTGAAGGCTGTTTTTGAGCACGAGAGCGCTCCCGCCATGGAAGACATTCCAACGACAGACACAAAGCAAAAATTTCGAATTTTTTGCTTGAGAGTGTTTTTCACGCCTCACCCCTGCCTGAGTCCGAGCCTCCTTGGGTTAAGTTCGGAAAATCAGGAGGAATCTTGAGTTCCAATAGTGAGGTAAAATGACGGCTGTAAATGCCCTTTATCTTTTGATTTTATTTTGAATCTTACTCTGGAAAACTCCCGGAATTTCGGGATGCCCAAACCTTTGAAGAACTGCAGGGCAAATTTGAAGCCCGTTCATCCATGTTTTGGCGGCTGCGGGAAATTTGAACTCACTGAAACAGAAGCTTTTCCAAATCATCCTGTGCAACGTAGAACGCATCGTAATTGGCGCATGTCGCTTCCTTCACGAGATTCGATTTTTTTCCAACCACCACTTCGAGCATTTTTTGGCCACCCAAAGTCGCCGGAGTGTTGTTGACTGCAAGCACATGCGTGTCTGGAGCGAGGGTTGCACACACACCGTTGCCTGGCTGACCTCTTCTGAGTCCTTTCAACACAGGCTTGCTTCCGGCTTTCACCTTCCAGATGTTTTCGCGCTTGGGCATTGCCATCACAAATGCCTTCACGGCATCGAGTGCTTCCGAGGCTGCTTGAACACTTGGGTATGGCTTGTCGATGGGTGGCATCGCGCTTTTTCCGGGCGGATTCATCTTTGTGTAAAGCGTGCTGTTCTCGAGATCTCCAGGAATCACCCAGTTTCCCATCGAGAGAATATATCGCAGGTGATGCAGGCCATCGCCTGTGGCGTCGCCCGTGTTTGTGTAGTTGTCATGACAGCCTTCGCATTGTGCGGAGATGATCACTTTCTTCACCAATGCGTCATGGGTTGCCTTGAACTCCGGGGTTTCGCCAATGATTTGGGTGTATGCCTTGGCGAAATTGGGTCGCGGTGCAGGGCCTTGTGTGGCGACTTCGCGAACGGGTGTGGCGAGTCGCAAAATCGCGTGCGACTTGTCATCTGCAATCCAAATACTTCCATCACTTGCTTGAGCAATGGCAACAGGAGCACCACGGGGGCGGAATCCGGGTGCATCATACCAGCCATGAATAACTTCTTCCGACTCTGTTGCAGCGGGAACTTCGGGATAGGCTCTGACAAATGCTGTGGTGCCACCCGAATTGTCGTCGTCACGATAGGCACCTTTGCCCGTGCGGACAGGCAGGCCTGACGCGTCTGTTTTGAATGCTATGATTCTGTGCCCTGCGCTCCTGTAGCCATGCAGCGAGACCAACAACTTGTTCTTGAGACTGGGGAACATGTTGCCGCTGTATTGAATTATTCCCAGCGGTGAACTGTGCGGAGGCAAAAAAACATAAGGTGCACGGTATTCAGGGTTGCGAGCCGGATCGCAAACGAACGAGAATTTTGCCCATTCTTCGCTGGTTGAATTGTAATCGTAGCAGTATGGCCATCCAAAGTGCGGCACACCACCGCGACCTTCGAGATCAGCTTTTCGAATGACGTTCAATTCCTCAAAAGGTCGGGTTGATTCATTGAAGTCTCGTCCGTTCTCGACTTGAATCAGATCGCCCGAGGAAGTGAACATCAGCCCCATTGAGTTGCGCAGACCGCGGCCGACAATGGAATAATTGCTGTCCCACTTCTTTGCCAGGCTGCCATTGTATTTGTATTTGCGGATGACGGCGCCATGCTCGCGAATATCCGATGAACCTTCAGTTCCGAATTTGATGTCGGCCTCGAGACATTCCTTTCCTTTGAAATCAGAGCAGTGGTCGGTATACGCGCCGATATTGATGTACATGTTGAATTGTGCGTCGAACGCAAAATGTTTCAGCGGGTGCATGCTGTTCTTTTGGCCATTGCTGATCATTGCCGGCAGGTTTGTCACGACGTCAACAACTGCGCTCGCTGGAATCGCTTGCGTTCCGTTGATGGCTGAAATTGGAAATGCACGAACTCGTCCATCTTCCGCGAAGAAGATATGGTTCTCGGGTCCTGCCACAAGTTGATGCGGGACAGAGAGCCCGGTGAGAATCGGCGTCATGACGGTGGTTGCAAAATTGCCTGTGCTTTTGAGGTGCCAGATTTTGCCATTCTTGTTGTCCCAGTTTGCAAAATCACTGATGAGGAATTCATTTTTCATTCCCGGAATTTCGATGATAACCCGGGGATGAAACGACGCGTCGTCGGACTGCTTGACCAGTCCCACACAGGAACCTGCCATGGTTTCTATTCTCAGCGTGGGAAATCCGCCGCAGTTTGTATCCGAGGGGTTGAGAGCGTATCCACTCTTTATGACCCGCTGTGCAGATTGTTCCTTGTATGGAATTTCGCGCGTGCTGCTGCTGGTTGTTTTCGTCATCTTGCACGAGGTGAGTGTCGCGGCGCAAACCAGCGCGATCCAGAAATGTGTTGAAGTCATGGCGAAGCGGATATTTCGCATAATTTGTCCCGATAAAATATAGTTGCGGATTCCTTGAATTTAACTGAATTCAGGGAATCCGCACAATTATTTCGGGCCAGGCTGATGATTTTGACTTTGGCAGAGTCAAAGAGGTGGTTATTCGAATTGACAGTTTCCGACTGTTGTGAGGCGCGCATCGGTTTCCACGGAAAATGAAACAGACTTCTCCTTGAGATTGTAGGATACCGAGTTCAGTTCCTTGCGAGGTGCAAAATCCTCGTCGAAATAGGTGGTCAGCGATCCATTCTTGAGGCTCAAAACAATCTTGTCGGCAGAGGTTGCGTCGTTCTTCGAGATTTTGCCAAGCAGATGCTGAAAGCCGGTGTCCGTCAGGCTGTTTCTGTCGCCGGTGGCAAAATGATACGTCCCCGAAACAACATCTCCAGCAACCTCGACAATCAGTGTTTCGCGAATTTGGGTTGTTTCAATGGTGCTGACGGCCGAGCAGCGAGCGATCTTCGGTGCCGTGACTTTGTCGGGTGAAACCGAGTCCACGCCTGAAGCGGTTTGGCTTTGTGGCTTGGCACATGCAACAAAGAGCAATGATGAAATTGCTGTACCGATGATTTTTTTCATTGTTCTTTTCCTCGTCCTGGTTGGATGAGACATCAAATCTCCAACTTTCCCCGGAAGCATTATTCATGCCAGACGAGATGCCTAATTTTCTCAACATTTCATAAATCTTAAAAAAATTCGGCAAATTACGGAGTGCTCAAGGTTTTAATAAAACAGCAGGCTTCTGTCGAAAGAATAGACGATCGAATAAAACCAGTGAAGAACTTTTGGTTTTTTCCGATATGCCCCAAAGAATCGTGGAGGGAGCCCTTCAATGATGTTGAAACACATGTTTTTCGCAGTTTTTTTTCTGTTTTCGATTGCCTGCAAACAAAACGATGGAACGTCGCAGACGGCTGGAGTTTTGGATGCAAAGGGTCTTTCCGAGCAATGCGGACAGGTTCAAAAGGTGGGAGAAGGTTTCTTTCTCTTGAATGAAAAAGGAATCTCACGAGCCATCGAGCCTCAGGACGGTTCCGTGTTGAATGTTTTGTCTGATGTGGCGTCGCGAAATGACAAAGTCTGTGTTCGTGCCGATTGGAGCGGAAGTGGCATCGTGATGGTTGTGTCTTCGGCTTCGATTCGATGGCCGGTCAAAAAGACGCTGATCACTGAAGAATGCGGAGTTTTGATGACAGGAGCATCCGGAGAGCTGCTTCTGCAGGTCGTGGACAAAAATTCGGAGAACAACGGCAATCGCGTGATCGAACCTCAGGATGGGGCTTCCTCGAATCTTCTGAAAGATTATGCTTCAACGATGACCGAGGTGTGCATCAAGGGTGACTTCTCAAATGCTGCTGCGTCCGTGATGGTCACTTCGACAGCTGCAATTCGAAAGCTGAGATGATACTCTTTTCGCATGTGGTCTTATGGCGATGAATCGATACGAAGTCTGTGGAGCCTGGATTCAGAAACAATCTTTCTGAACCACGGTTCCTATGGTGCCGTTCCACTGAA
The DNA here is from genome assembly GCA_049423385.1 of Silvanigrellaceae bacterium. GTDB lineage: Bacteria > Bdellovibrionota_B > Oligoflexia > Silvanigrellales > Silvanigrellaceae > RFOM01. The sequence continues at coordinate 10,116 of JBMSQQ010000106.1, forward strand.
GGTCAGGGACGCCTTCTGCAAAGTTCAAAATCAAATCGAGGAGAACCCGGTCTGCTTCCTGAGCCGGGAGTTGCCAGACAAATTGATGTCAGTGCGTCGGGAAGTGGCCCGGCGTTTGAATGCTGAATCAGATGGAATAGCGTTTGTTTCGAACGCGACGTCTGGGGTTGGCGCGGTGCTTTCTTCGTTTCCTTTTCAGAAGGGCGATGAAATCGTTTTCCACAACCATGGCTATGGCTGGGTGAGGCAGGGATTGCAAAATCTTGCAGTCAAAACGGGTGTGGTTGTCCGTGAGGCAATGATTCCTGCTTATCCAAAGGACAGTGATGAGATTGTTGAGGCTTTTGATCGCAACTTGAGCTCAAAAACCAAGCTTGTCATCTGCGATCATGTCACCTCGCCCACTGCATTGGTTTTTCCGGTTAGGGAAATCGCCGAACTGGCACATAACAACGGAATTTCCGTTCTGGTGGACGGTGCGCATGCTCCCGGCTTCATGGAACTCGACTTGCAGTCCTTGGGAGTCGATTTTTATACCGGCAACTTTCACAAATGGGTTTGCGCGCCCCGGGGATCTGCCTTTCTTTGGGTTGCACCCCAGTGGCGCGGTGTTGTTCGGCCACAGTCGCTGAGTTATTCGGGCGGAGTCACACATCATCGCTGGGACGACACTTTTACAGGGTACTTCGACTGGACCGGAACCAGCGGTGTTGCGGCATGGCTTGCAGTTCCCGAT
>JBMSQQ010000107.1:0-10537 GCA_049423385.1 Silvanigrellaceae bacterium
AGGTGGCTTTTTCGGAAGGATTCAACGCGCAATGGGCCTAATTCGGCCTAGACCCGAAGAGCGCCATCGCCGGAGTCGAGAATCCTATCCGCGAACAGGGTGTCCCAACTGCAGCTGAAAATTTCGAGTCGATCAGATAAATTGTCAATCCCTCGATGGCGATTGAGCCCGTGACGACATTCTAACAATGCCGATCTGATCGGGCGTCTTTTTCAAGGACTTCGGGCAAAACAACTTGTCTGATGTTCATAATTTTGTCGATTTTTAGAAGAAAAACACCAACAGCAGTGCGCTCCGCATTCCATCATCATGTAAAATAAGGCGACACCAATCAAACACTGCTTATGGATTTTGACAAAACCCGGGAGAACGAACGTGAATCCTCCGATGCTTCGATTGTATCCGCTGTTGATGGCGATCGCGAGTCTTTCAACACTGACAGCATGCTTGAAGCCAAAAACAACCAACGATTCACAAATATCCGGCAACGCTACCGGAAGACCCGTTGCCATCGTTCAATGTTCCATTCCGCAAGGAAATGGTGGCAATTGGGCGGCAACTCTTGGCTGGATTTCAGAGCAGATGATGGTCAGGGCAGAGCAGGCAGATCAAATCGCAAAGAGCGGAAAATCGGTTGGAGTCTTTCTTGGTTGCATGCTGGGGGGAAGCTCGGGATCGGTCGTCACCAACGTCGTGATGCGATTGCTGAACAACAACAACCTGGTCGCTGGTGCACGTCCGGACAAGTTGTTTTCGGTAGATGAAACCCGCACGATGGCCCGTGCAGTTCGCTACGTGGCAATGGCTGCAGATTTGAATCTTCGTGAGCTTGCTGTCTTCTTTGCCCAGGTGGCTGGAAACAACGTCGTGACTCTCACCAACAAATCAACAATTGTGGACAGAATAAAAACCTTGTTTGGACAAACTGAGCCCAAATGGTGGAATGGTCAACAGGTTGATGGAAACTTGATGCTCATCGACTTTGCGACACTGATGCATCTCGCTCAACATCTGACAGCTGAGATGATCAATGAGCCGGTCGAAAAATTTCTCGAAGGTGAAATACTGAAGCTGGCAAAATCAAAAAGCATCTTGAAGGTGACGGATTTTGCTCTTTTCAACGATTTGAAAAAGATGTCTGCCTCAAATCCGGAAGCAAACAGCCTCGACAGGATTCTCGAAAAACAGTCGAACCTGATTGGCAAAACTGCAGACGACTTCGTCGCAAAGCACTTTGCACTTGGGCAGTACAAAGCTCGCTATGTGACAAATGTGTTTCGCGGTGGAAAGCAGGATTATCCGCTTACAGTCACGCTCAATCAGCCCCTGGCAGATGGCTTCTGCACCATCACAATGGCCGCACTCGGGTTGAGTCCCAACGAACTGACACTGGAGCGCGCACCCGACTACAAGACCCTGCGACCCGTTGTTTTTTGCTCAGGCACCATGGTGAGGACGTTGCTGAAGTCCAGCCTGTACCGAAGACATCTTCGTGAAGCAAACCCACACGCCAGCCGCTATGTTCTCGCCACTGTGCGTGCATCCCGTGGCTCCATCAGCCCCAGCATTCGTGAGCCCGGAATGATGAGCGAATTGATTGGCAATGCCGATGAGGGGGTGCTGGAAGTCGAGGAGTTGTATGCCCCGGACATGGACAAAAAGATGAACGGTGAATTGACGTTCCAACCAATGAGCATTGTCGATCTGACCAAAAGGGGCAACGGTGTGAAACCAAAACTGGGTATCGCCGGTGGATTTCCGGATCGTCGCATCAGCGCATGGATGATGTCATACTTTTTCATCGACAAGATGGATGAATTGAAACGCAATGGATACGACATCATTGGCCGCATTGGATTGTTTGGAAAGCCGGACAACCGCGCTGCAGACAAATTCGATACTTCATCGATCAGGAATATTTTCTCCGCGAATCCCCAGGCGGGCGAGGCAAACATCAAGGACTGGTATTCCTTTCAGGATGCCTATTGCAACGTCTTCGAGAGCTACTTCGCAGCAAATGGAGGCAGGGTGACGACCGTGGCATTCAATTGGGATCTCACAAAACTTCCTGCTGCGCAGAGTGGAGCAAGCCGGCTGATTCTCGTCAAGGGAGCCAACGCTGCGAGAAGCCAGTTGGGACTTTACGAGTCGAAGGTGTTTTCGGGCTTTGTGTTTGATCCAAACGCGGATTCCGACCATGTTCCACAATTGAACCATGGATATCCTTGCAAGCCATAAGACCAGGGATAAAATGGTTTGCGAGTCGAATGGATTCCAATTTGCAAGCACGGGATGATTGTGGATATTCAACTGAGACCATTCATTGTCTTTGCGTATTTTTCGGCTGCCCTCACAGGCTGCATATCGTCGAAGTCGTCGACAGTCGAATCGGGCAGTCGCGATTCAAAGGTCAACATTTCTCCTGAACGCTACCTGGAACAGTTTGAAGCCACTGAATTCGCCAAGTGTATCGACGAAGACGGAAAGGCCACCGGAAGCATTGTCTCGATTTGGCGGATCAAGAATCTCACGGGCGATAACATCACACCATTTATTCAAGGATTTGCTGGAAAATTCAGGACCCTCAAAGGCACTCTCCTGGAGTTTCAGAGTTTGGTGACCCAGGAAGAAAAGCGATTTGCCCTGCCACTGTTGATGAAGCCGGAGCTCTTCCCTCGCGGCTCGTACAGTGCCTACAAAATGCGCTTTCTTGAAGATGACATTCGACACGGAATTTCCATTCTCAACAAAGATGGAAAGAATTCCGCCCGCAATGATTTTACGACTGCCACGCTTTACATACCGAGATTTGCGCTGGGCGGAGAATTTGCCACCCGCTACTACCTCAGGATCGATGACGATCAATCACACGAGATGAGTTGCCAGGCGGTCACTGAAGCCACAAGAGCGAGGCTCTCAACAGTCGCTGCAAAAGATGGACTTCATGGTTTCACAGGGGTGAGAGGGAAAAAGGTCGATATTTTTCTCAACCTGCACAAGCGAGACAAAGAGCAGCTCAAGTTCACGGTGGGCACGGGCGCAGGTGACACCTCGGCGACAAATTCTCCTTCCCTGCAACTGGTCAAGGCCAGCGACAAAGACCTGCGGCCCACGGGAAGACCTAAAATTTACGATAAAATTTATGAGCACACGCGCATCTTTGAATGCAAGAAGGAAGGCGCGGTGGACGCAATTTGGCGCGTGGCCGACGACAATGGAAAAAAACTTTCGATGGAGGCTCGCTACATCACTGGATTTGCTGGCGAGCTGCATGACAAGATGACCGGCAACAAATTCAGCTTCAATGCAGTCTCTGTTGACCCTGCTCCAGCTTTTTACTCGGGTACGATGCCGCCGAATGCGCATTTTTTCTTTCCATCCATCGAATTTGATGATGACGATTTCAAGCAAAGAATCGCGACACACTCTGCGCTTCCAAACCTCCCTGCAACCTTCAAGTCGGGCGGCGGCACGGTCTTCATCCCGCGGGATGGTTCAGGCCGTGCAGTTTCTGTTTCACTGTCCATGGGCAAATCATTGCGTGGAGATCCTTTCCAGGCCACTGCCCAGTGCCTGCCGGTGATCGATAAGGTTTCGTCCTGGATTGAGCATTGCCTTGGACAAGAGAACAGAAAAACAGCGGGTGTTGCCTGTAAACCAAAATGAAATTGAGGACGTTGGGAATGAAATTGCACTGTTTGAATATCAAACTGGGAATCGTCCTTGCAGCTGGATTTGTATCCACACCGGCGATGGCATGGGTCAAGTTGAGTGAGTGGAAAAAGCCCAAAGTCTTTGGACTTTCACCCAGCGCGGATACAGCATCCATCAACAGCACAATGCAAAATGCTGGCTCAGGAGAAAATTCAATCTCGATGAACAAAACCAGCTCCTCGGTGCTGGCCCTCTACCCCATGCTCGACAACCTTGTTGCAGGGTTCAATTTTGGTGGAAGTGTTGGAGAGATTAAAAGCATTCCAACCCCAGCAGGCAACCGTGGCATGAAGACGAGCGGAAGCTGGCTGGAATTGGCTGCACTCTATGCATTCAATGACAACATCTCTGTCTACTTTTCCCCAGGCATGAGCTCAAAGAGATCATCCGCGGAGGGCAAGGAGACGCGAGAGAATTTTGCAAGTCTGACCACCTACGGAGTTTATGCCATTGATGACAATGTTGGCCTGGGTCTCGGCTTGAGTGCGCGAAGGAATACGCGGAGCCAGACGGTAATTCCGCTCGTGGGTGGCGCATGGCAGGCATCGCCTGATGTCAGGATTGACGGTTGGCTGCCAGCCAACGTTCATGCCCGCTGGAAACTGGGCGAAGGGCAGGCCGTTTTTGCAAGACTCGAACTCGCAGGAGAATCGGCCTTGAGTGAAGGCATAATCACCGACAGCAAGACCGAAGTTCAACTGCTTGGTGGTCAATTCCTGATCGGTTATTCGATTGGTACCTTGATTGGATTTGGAACAGGGGCGGTGCGAATCGACCCTTCGATTGGCTTTTACAAGGGACAGCTGTCCCAAACAAATGTTTCATCCGGATCAAAAAGCGAGAAGTCGACAGGTTTGAATCCGCTGGCCGACGTCAGGATTGCTGTCGCATTTTGAAAAAATTGGTCGGACATTTCGCTCAGTGCTCAAAACTCAAGACAGCCCTGCACAACAAGAGTTTGTTGCTGATCGGCCAAATCGAAATAGGTCTTTTCCCAGTAATCAACGTCTTCAAAAAATGAAAAGGTTTGCCGAAAGAATGGATCGTTCCAGCGTCCGGCAATCCAGCCGATATAATGGATCATCTTCAGTGTTCGAAGCGGTTCCACAAATATTTCCCAATCGGCTGGAAGCGCCCGGAAATCGCGATAACCCTCGGTGAGCATTCCAAGCGCATAAGCAGAAGGTGTGACATCTTCCAGATGATCCGGAACCACACAGCCACAGGTCGATGCCAGTGGCCACAGGTCCTGCATGGCGAGTCCATACTGACAGTCATCAAAATCAACAAACCAGAATTGTCCGCCTTCGGTCATTTGCACGAGATTCAACCGGTGCAGGTCGCCGTGAACGGGAATGAAAGCGTCTGCTTCCGGCAACCATTCGAGGCCTCTTCCGATGTTTTCAATCACCTGAAAAATACCCTGCTGAAATTGTCGCGGAACCTTGTTCCACTCCATCAGGTTTTTAAGCGGCGTGTGGACGTACATGTCGAGGCTGAAGCGAGGTCGAACAAATTTCTCGGAATCCACATGCCGCTCAAAGAGATTGTGCATGCGCGCAATGGTGCGGCCAATCCCGATGAGGTCCTTCTCTTCAAGTTCCAATGGAACCCGTCCATAGATTTTTTTCCAGATGGCAAAAGAGAAATCCCCGGCACGACCCAAGGTGGGTGTGGTTGGAAAGCCCGACGGCAATTCACCCTTGAGCCTTTGCCGCAATGTGCCTGCCTCGGGATGAACAAACGAACTTTCAACAATCGGAATCAAGGCAGGAGTCTCAATATTCTCCTCGGCAAGCAACCTGAGGAGCGCGTGTTCGCTGACGAGCATTGCAGGCGTCCAACGCTGTGGCCTGTAGAATTTGATGATGATTTGACCGACGCCACGCGGTTGTGACGAGTCCTCGACCTCAACGGCATAGACCCTGTTTTCCATGCTGTTGAGCTGTTGAAAGCGTCCAGTGGAACGAAGACCACTGGATTCGGCTGCCGCCAAAATCAAATCGGCGTCAAGCTTGGAAAAGTGGTCTGGCGAGTCGGAAGGTTTCACGGAGCGGTGCAGTTGTAGGGAGGTGGTGCACATTCGGCCGGCAGATAACTTTCAGGATTCGGCGTTCCTGATGCGAGCCCGGCACAGTACATGTTTTTGCAGGTTGTTTGCTTTTGTTCAGGATTGTCACCAATTTTATTGAAATAATCCGTTGCCTTCGTCTTTGCGTCGCTCAGGGCCTGTTGCGTTTTGGCAGCAGATGCACCACCCGTTCCCGAGCCCGCCGCAGTTTGTCCGACATTCACGAACTTGCCCAATCCGTCGAGCGCAGCATCGAGAGTGGAGTCGATGGACGAAAGGGAAGCTTTGGTCTCGGCTGGCAGATTCAAGCCAACAATCACTGCGGAGATCACCCGGGCCTGGGCAAGAGTGTAGTTTACGATGCCTGTAGGCGACGTCACACTCGACACCAAATTGTTGAGACCCGTCAGCGCCGCGTTCAACCTTGTCAGATTGCTTGCAGCTTGAGTCGCATCAGTTGCCGATCCCAAGGAACTGATCTCGGTTTGATATGACTGTGCCTGCGTCTGGGCTTTGGGAGTCTTGCCATCGGCTTCTGTGGGTACAAAAATCGGGAACAAGGTCGCAACCTGGATGAGCGCAGTCATCATGCCAGCGAGCAGAACATCGGAATTTGAAGTCGAGATTCCGTCTTTGCAGGCAGCAACATTCAAAGCTTCCTTGATGGCGGCTGTCTGGGCCTTGAGCTTGTTGATCGTTTCCACCGGAAACAATGGACAAATGGTTTCAAAAGCCTTTTGAAGCGCAGCAAATTCGTCAAAGCTGGATCGCAGGCTGTTGATGTTGGTCAACAGGTTCTGACTCTCCTTTGCCTTGATCGCATCGGATTTTTCCTTGGAGAGTCCGGCTCCGCTGGTCAGGGCTGTGATGTTGCTCCCCGATGTGCTTCCCGAAGTTGACTTGGACTTGATGACATCGAACACCGAGATGTTGGATTTTCCGAGATAGGAGTACGCAAGTCGAACACGACCATTGATGTTGCTCGGGTCCTTTTCAACAAGCTTTTCGAGCAGCTCGACAGCCTTTGAGTAATCCCCTGCATCATATGCGGCCTGTGCCTCGATCGTCAGCCGAGATGGAGTTTCCTTGCGATCGGGGCTCGACAAAAATCCGCAGGCCGTGATGAACAACAGCGGACCGGCAAATGCCACACACTTGATTTTTGATTTCAAGGAAAGTGATTTTTTGCAGGAATCCAATTTCGAAATCATCGGGCGGCCCTCCGGTTATTGCTCAGCAGGCAGACTTGCACAACCATGTTAACGGAGTGTGGCCCGGGCTCAATGCAACAAATTTGCCGCCCAATAGTGGGGCAGAAGCAAATTGAACCCCATTTCATCGGCTTTTTCGAACATCCCTGTCGAGCCTCAGACCAGACCCATAATCTTGTCCTGAAGGTTTTTTGGCACAGGCTCGTAATGGGAGAACTGCATGGTGCTGCTCGCACGCCCCTGCGACAAACTCCGAATGTCGGTTTCATAGCCAAAGAGTTCGGCCAAGGGGATTTCAGCCTGAACCACCTGAAGATGTCCACGGGCATCGAGACCGAGAACGCGTCCACGACGACCGTTGACGTCGGAGACGATCGTGCCGCTCGATTCGGGCGGAACCACGACTTCGACCTTCATGAACGGCTCCATCATCACAGGCGCAGCTTTTTCGAGTGCAACACGCGCCGCATTTGCCACGGCGACCTTGTAGCAGACCTCATCCACGAGCTGTGGATCATATGAGAAGTCCGTCACCTCGACCTTCAGGTTCACGAGCGGATAGCCGCACAACGGACCACTGCTGACCGCACCTTCAAGACTTTCCTTCAGAGCGCCAATGACGTTGGCTGGAATATTTGGCTTCTTTACAATTTCAAGCGCAGGTGCGCCTCGTTCATCCGATGCCACAACCTTGAGAGCGACCCAGGCAGAAAAGTTTTTATTGTTCAGGGGGCGAGAGAATTCCTCGCGCGCTGCGGCGGATTTGACAATCGACTCGCGGTAGCTGACCTGCGGCTTGCCGATATTGGCTTGCACCTTGAACTCCCGCAACAAGCGGTCTGCAATAATCTGCAGATGAAGTTCACCCATACCGGAGATCAACACCTGTCCGGTATCCTCGGATGTGCTCACCCGCAGCGAAGGATCTTCCATTGCAAGACGATTGAGGCTCTGCATGAGTTTGTCGAGATCGGCTGTTGATTTGGGCTCCACTGCAAGCGAGATCACCGGCTCCGGGAACTTCATCGCCTCATATGCAATCGGGGCTTCAATCGCCGCAAGAGTGTCACCGGTGACGGCAAACTTGAGTCCGACCAAAGCGACAATTTCACCTGCAGACACCTCTTCAACTTCAGAGCGGTCGTTGGCATGCATCATCAAAATTTTTGTCACGCGCTCCTTCTTTTGTTTGAGCACATTCTGCACCGCATCACCAACTTTAAGTTTACCACTGTAAATGCGAGCGAATGACAAGGTGCCAACAAAAGGGTCGCTCATGATCTTGAAAACAATGGCAGAGAACGGCGCATCTGCACTGTGCGGACGCATGCCCTCTTTCACAACTCCTTCAACTTCGACACCCTTGACGGCAGGAACGTCGAGTGGAGAGGGCAGATAATCCACAATGGCATTCAGCAGCGGCTGAATGCCTTTGTTCTTGAATGCGGTACCCATGAAAACAGGGACGAGGTTGATTCCGACCACCGCCTTGCGCAATGCTTTCTTGATCATTGCGGGTGTAACGTCGGCATCCGACAACACGGCCTCGGCGAGCGCATCGTCGAAGTCGGCAAGGTTTTCGATCAGCTCTTGCCTGTACAAGTGTGCATCGTCAGAAAGATCGGCTGGAATTGAGGTTTTTTCAAATGGCGAATCCTTGTCGTCGCCTTTCCAGATCCAGGCCACCATTTCCACAAGGTCAACAACGCCAACAAACGAACTTTCGCTTCCGATGGGAAGTTGGGCCAAGGCCACCTTCGCGTTGAGTTTGCTGCGCATGGATTCAATGCACATTTCAAAATCGGCGCCGACTTTGTCCATCTTGTTGAGGAAAGCAATGCGCGGAACATGGTAGCGCTCGGCTTGACGCCAAACTGTTTCGGACTGTGGTTCAACACCATTTGCAGCATCGAAAACAGCAACCGCACCGTCGAGCACACGCAGTGAGCGCTCAACTTCAATAGTGAAGTCAACGTGTCCGGGAGTATCGATGAGGTTGATACGGTTGTCGTTCCAGAACACGGTCGTGGCAGCGGATGTGATGGTGATTCCACGCTCCTGCTCCTGCACCATCCAGTCCATCGTTGCAGTGCCTTCATGCACCTCACCCAGCTTGTGGCTCTTTCCCGTGTAATAAAGCAGTCGCTCAGAAGTCGTGGTTTTTCCGGCGTCGATGTGCGCCATGATTCCAATGTTGCGAAACAGACTCAGGTCGTGACTCATGAACAAACTCTTTCACGTGCTGGTGGGCAGAAAAGTTGCCCGCAATGTTTCCGGTATCTAGCAAAAGCGGCTTGAAAAATCATCCGCACCAACGCCCGCCACCCCTTCTTTTTTGATAGAGGCACAAAAAAACAGCGCCCGGGTACGGGGCGCTGCTTCTGCTTGAATTGCGGCGGTGATTTTTAGAAGCGGTAGTGAGCAAACGCTTTGTTTGCTTCCGCCATCTTGTGCACATCTTCGCGCTTCTTCATCGCTGCACCGCGACGGTTTGCAGCATCGATGATTTCAGCAGCGAGCTTTTCAACCATGGACTTCTCGTTGCGGAGGCGCGAATAACCAATCAACCAGCGGATAGCGAGTGCCTGGCGACGCTCAGTGCGAACTTCCACAGGAACCTGGTAGTTGGAACCACCCACGCGGCGGCTCTTCACTTCGACCTGTGGCTTCAGGTTCTCAAGCGCGCGCTTGAACATCTGAACAGGTTCCTCACCAGGAGCCTTCTTGGCAATAATTTCGATCGCGCCATAGAAAATCTTTTCAGAGGCGCTCTTCTTGCCGTCAATCATCATGCAGTTCACGAATTTGGTGACGAGTGTGTCAGCAAATACCGGATCCGGAAGAATCTCGCGGCGTATCGGGCGACGTCTACGTGACATAAAAAAATCCTTTCAGGAGTCTTCAGTTCACCACTTTCAACCAACAAGCGAAAGCGGGTTCCTTACATCAACCTGCGGAGCGAAACTGAAAACCTTCCACAGGCTGCCTCTTTTTGCAGAGCCCCATCCGAACATCGGAGAAGCTCTTGCGGAAGCAACAAATCCCGAAGGAGTTGTTACTTCTTGCCCTTCTTTGCTGGTTCGGCGACGGCTGCGCCTCCCTTGGGCTTTTTGGCTCCGTACTTGGAGCGCGACTGACGGCGCTTCGCAACACCGGCGGTGTCCAATGAACCGCGGACGATGTGGTAACGCACACCGGGAAGGTCTTTCACACGACCGCCACGCACGAGAACAACGCTGTGCTCCTGGAGGTTGTGGCCTTCGCCTGGGATGTAGGAAATGACTTCAAAACCTGAAGTCAAACGAACCTTGGCAACCTTACGGATAGCCGAGTTCGGTTTCTTGGGAGTGGTTGTGTACACGCGGGTGCACACTCCACGACGTTGCGGGCAGTTCGCCATTGCTGGTGACTTACTGCGGTAGATCTTGGGGTGACGCCCCTTCTCTACGAGCTGGTTAATGGTTGGCATCGCACACCTTTCTTATATGTATGCAAGAAACGCTTGGTTGTACCGCATTCAAGCAGGGCCGCACCCTAGCGA
>JBMSQQ010000108.1:0-10521 GCA_049423385.1 Silvanigrellaceae bacterium
CTGTGGAATTCGGATTTACACTGGATTGAGTGTAAGTCGTGCCAAGTATGCTGGGAATGAAGGTTGGGGGATTCTCATCTGGAAACGGTGTTGTTGGTGGTGTGAAATCGGCTATGTAGCGAGCGACTCCTGTTGTAACCCGTGCCTCATCAATATACCCCATGTCACCGACGGTGTGGTGCCTGCCGATACGCAGATTTCCACTCACAAAGTAGGTGCCGCACTGGCCGGACTTGATCATCACACCATTCAAAAAAATCCGCATCGTTGTGCCTTGTCTCGTCAACGCTACATGATGCCAAGTGTTAAGTGCAGGTGTGGGAGTTGCTGTCCCGTTGATGCAGGTGTTTGTATAGTAAAGTCCGCTGTCTTTGGACATGACGTTGAAGAAGTTGGATCCCTCCTGAGTTGTGAATTGAAAGTACCCACTTGAACCTTCCAATGAAAAAAGTGATTTCCAGCTGCTTACGGTGGATTGGGTTCGATACCACCATGCTTCCATCGTGAAATCGGAGTTTGCGGGAACGTCGACGTATCCGGCATCAATGTAAGAGGAACTGCTGCGGAATGATGTGACCCCGAACTTGTTGTTGGAGATATCGATAGTGCCGGAATTGTTGACGGTCAGTGCTTTCTTGAACTTCGAGGAATCGACGACTGTTCCCGAGCCGTGGCTTCCTTCCATGTGGGTCAGCAAAACAACATTGTCGAAGTAGGGATCTTCCACCATGTCGACCACATTAACCAGAAATATCTTCTCCATGATTCCACCATCGATATCTTCAGCCCGAATCCGAATGCTGTAGACATCCTTGGCCTCGAAATCCAATGAACCTGTCGCCCTGAGAACGTTACCGCTGAGGTTGAAGGTTGCATTGTCTGAATCGCCTGTACCAGCAACAAGTGAAAAACTGATATTTGACGAAGAGGTGTCGGCATCGACAGCACTCAAGGTACCAACGACACCGTTGGGCCCCGCATTCTCCCAGACGGTGTTGCGTGACAGCAGGATATCGGTGGGTGCCATGGCAGGTGGGCCAATGTTGATGAAAAATGCTTTGCTCACAAACAAGCCGTCAGTATCTGTCGAAGTAATAGTGACTTGATATTGGCTTTTGACTGAGTATTGAAAAACCTCGGCCGAGCTCAACGTGTTTCCAACAATGCTGAAAGAGGCCGCATCGATTCCACCCAACGTATAGTTGAAAACACTTCCAACATCTGGGTCGACCGTTGAAAGTGTACCAATGGTTGTTCCAGCAGGGAGGTTTTCTCCGATGGTGTTCGCCGAAAGCAGGATGTCGGTGGATGATTCATTGACGTTGTTCACGGTGATTGTCACGTTTTTGCTGATAAAAAGACCACCCTGATCGGTCGAGCGGAGTGTGATTGAGTAACTGGTTTTGGCTTCATAATTGAAGACGACGGCATTTTTGAGTTGACTGCCCGTGATGGTGAATGACGCTGCGTCTGTGACTGTTACAACGTAGGTGTGGGTGTTGCCGACATCGACGTCGGAAGTCGACAAGTTGGCCACTGTCGTGCCGATCGCAAGACCTTCGTTGATTGTAGTTTTTGAAAGAATGATGTTTGTGGGGTTTTCGTTGACGTTCAATACGGTGATCGTGAAGGCCTTGGTGAACTGCAGCAAATCCTGGTCGCGAGCCGAGATCGTGATTGAGTAGACAGGTTTCGTCTCGAAGTCGATTTCCGAGTTCGTGACCAGATTTCCAGCCATGATCGCAAATGCAGCGGCATCTGTACCACCCAGGGTGTAGTTGAATGTATTTCCACCATCGGGGTCGGTTGCGTCCAGTAGTCCGACAATAGTTCCGGCAAGAACATTTTCAGACACGGTCGTCGCCGAGAGTGAGATGTCGTTGGGAGGCTCATTGACGTTTGTGACAGAAATGACCAGTGGCTTGCTGAACTGCAAGTTGTTTTGGTCGCGCGCAGTGATTGTCAACATGTAACTGCTTTTGGTGTCGAAATCGACTGCAGAATTGGTGACAAGCATCCCAGCCGAAACCGAGAAAGCAGCCGCATCTGCCCCGCTGAGGGTGTAAGTGAATGTATTGCCGGCATCGGGATCAACCGCAGCAAGAAATCCCACGGGCGAACCGAGTGGAATGTTTTCGGAGATGGTGTTGTTCGACAGCAGGATGTCAGTTGGAGCTTCATTGAGGTTTTTAACCGCAATTGTGAAAGATTTTGCAAACGACAATCCATCCTGGTCGGTGGTTGTGACGACAATCGAATAGCTGCTCTTGGCTTCGAAATTCACGGATGCCGATGTCTTGAGTGCATTGCCAGCAATGGTGAAAGCAGCAGCATCGCTGCCACTGAGCGTGTAGGTGAAGGTATCCCCGATGTCGAGGTCGGCTGTCGACAACAAGCCAACCACGGTGCCGACGGGATCATTTTCATTCACCTCATTTCCACTCAGCAACACGTTGGTCGGGGTGCTGTTGACCTCAAACGAGAATGACCGGATGGCTGTGAGTGAACCATCCGAAACAACCACCGTCACATTGCTGAGCCCTGAAGTCGCAGTTTTCGGGTAGAGGGAAAGTTTGCAGTTCGGGAAAGTCCCGACCACAAAGATATTTTGGTTGGGCAGTAAAAACTCGTTGTCCGAGCGGGCTGACAATGCAGCACCGCAAACAAGGGGTGTCTCGGCATCTGCGAGAGTGAGCGGGATTTCAACCTTGGCGGTGTTCACCATCACAGTCTGGTTGCCGATTGCTGCCAATGTGGGGGCTGTGTTGCTGAACGTGATGCGAAAGACGGGCGACAGCTTTATTGAAGTTGCAGATTCTCCGGCAATGCGGACGTACACGTCTCCACCGTCGTTGAACGGAAACTGGTTACGCATGAAGCCGCATTTTCCGTCGTTGACCGAGGTCATCGTACCGCTGCCTGACGTGCGGAACGAACTGTCCGAGCAGTCGCTGTAGTTTGTTATTAAGTTGATTCCACTTCTTGAGCTGGTGAGGTCGGGGAAGGACTCAATCTTGCCGTTCCATCCGGAAACTGTGGACTCTGTAAACGAGAACGCGATACGCACATCGGCTGGGTCCGTGAAGGCATTCTGCCAGCCGAAACGGACTGCACTGCCGGTGCTCAGATTTTCCACCATCGGAAAGATGTCAACCGCCTTTGCAGCAGGTTCTGTTGTGTTCGGCAGCGATGCCGGTGTGATGTAAACCTGTTCGACCGTCACCTGGTTGGGATCGGAGGTGGCGCTTTCCGCAACACGGTTTTCGGGAAGCTGGAGCGCAAGTTTTCTCTCGATAGGGATGTCCGCGATTGGGGCCGTGGCTCCTTGCGGGTTGGAAGGAACGGCCGGGTAATTTGGCAGCGAGGTGAGTCCGCCGTCCACGCGTTTCTGGCTGACAGCCTGGGCAATGTCGCTCGGGAGTTTGACCTGGGAATTGAGCACTCTTCCTGCGTCCTGGATTTTCAAATCCAGCTGGTCGGAGGAAATCTTGCTGACCGGGAGTGAGACCTGGCCCGCGGCGTTGGATTCTGTTTCGTAGATGACCTGTGCCGTCGAGCTGTCGAGCCAGAAATTCAAACCAGTGGGAGTGGGTGTTGGTGTTGCAGTGGTTTGAGTTCCCAACAATCCGACCTTTGCATTTGCAATCGGCGTTCCATCGTCGCGACGTATCTCGGCAACAAGATAACTTCCCAAAACCGGGGTGGGGGGAATGACTGTTCCTCCCGTTTCACTCGGGTTTGCGTTGGGTGATGAACTTGTTGGTGGGCCCTGCAATCCGCCGCCAGAATTCGATTTGCCTTTGCATCCAGTTGTTTGCAAAATTGCTATCGAAATCTGGAGAGTAATCAGAAACCGATGAACAACACGCATCTGGCCTCCCAGTAAATTGCATCGGCTCTTTTTTTGGGGCCCTAAATTTTTTTTCTTGCAAATTCGGGTGAATAAGTAAGATTAAATTCTTGCCAGCATTATTCGAGAATTTTCCCGAAAGTTTCGTGTGTCAGTGACGTCCCCTTTTCGCTGTCGTTCAGTTAAGGGTTCGAAAATAATAAGAAAAGTCAATCTTTAGGTTTTGCTTGATTCACCCGATAAGCGAGCAATCGCGTCGAGAATAAAGCCGCCGGGGGACCATTTTGGAATGAAACTCCTGCTTCCCCTTGTTTTTATCCCATTGTCGTTTTCAGCAACCACGGGGTGCAGCCTCGGTTCCGGAGAGTCCCGGGACCCTCAACCGGGTTTTTCTCGTCATGTCCCGTTGAATTCAAGCGAGGGAAAGTCTCAGCAACAGCGCGCAGAACTTAAGGTTCGAAAAGAGCAGAGCGCGTTGCCGAGTGATGCCGACCATCAATTCAAGGCTTTCGATCTGATTATTGATCAGGATGGCACGGAACACACAAGATTCAATCGGACCTACAAAGGCCTCAAAGTTGTGGGTGGAGATGTTGTTGTGCACCATCAGCCCCGTGCAGGGCAAACTTCTCTTGATGTCGCTTCTGCTAAAAGCATAGAAATTGATCCCAATCCACTCATAGAGCTTGAGCAGGCCAAGGTGCTCGGTAGAAATGGTTTCAAGGGCAAGCCGGTTCAGTTTGTTTCGGCGGAATTGACTGTTTTGAACACCGGAACCTCTCCAAAGTTGACTTGGCAGATCAACTTCACCGGATTTACACCAGAGCAGAGATACACGGAGCAGGCTGTCTACGTGGATGCGGAGAATGGTTCCGTGCTTGCTGCCTGGGAAACCATCTATTCTGTTGCCGTCAGTGGAAAGTCATTCTATTCGGGCGACGTCACGATCGAGGCAACGATGGTGAACGGATCCTATCAATTGAATGATCAAACCCGGGGTGGGTTGCGAACCCACAATATGAACAATGCTGTGACGGGGCCTGGGACCATTTTCAATGCCCTGACGACCGTGTTTGGCAACAACAGCCTGACAAACGCAACGACAATTGGTGTTGATGCTCATTTTGGTGCTGCCATGACCTGGGATTACTTTCTCAAGGTGCATAAACGAAATGGTATCAAAAATGATGGCGTCGGATCGGTGTCCCGGGTTCATTTTGACAATAGTCTGAACAATGCATTCTGGAGTGACCAATGCTTTTGCATGACCTATGGCGATGGTGATGGTCAGGTTTTTTCGCCACTGACTTCACTTGATGTGGCCGGACATGAAATGACCCACGGCATCACCTCAAACAGCGCAGGTCTCATCTACAGCGGAGAATCTGGCGGTTTGAATGAAGCCACCAGTGACATTTTCGGAAGCATGGTTGAATACTATGCGAATCGCAAGGAAGATCCGCCCGACTACACGATGGGTGAGAAGATAGCGCTGAATCCTCCCATTGGAATGCGCTATATGTATGATCCCAAATTGGATGGTAGATCGAAGAATTGTTGGACTGCAGACATCGGAACAATTGATGTCCACTTTTCTTCTGGTGTTGGTAACCACTTTTTCTATCTTCTCGCGGAAGGTTCGGCACCAGCAGCGCCACTGAAACCTTCGCCAACTTGCGACAATTCCACTGTGGTGGGAATTGGCCGCGACAAGGCTGCACAGATTTGGTACCGAGCCCTGACAGTCTATATGACTTCGTCCACGGATTATGCAGCCGCAAGAGTGGCAACACTGAAAGCTTCACTGGATCTCTTCGGGGCTGCATCAACTGAGACGAAAACAGTGAACGCCGCCTGGAACGCCGTGACGGTGTTGAACACTCAGTCACCAACCATATCTGCGGTGCAGGATCAAACGACCAACGAAGATACCGAGAAAAGTGGTATCGTATTCACCATCAGTGATGGCGATTCGCCATTGTCTTGCAAAGACAGTGTGACCGCAAAATCTAGCAATTCATCCTTGATCGCAAATAGCAAGGTGGTTTCATCGGGGAGCGGAACAAGTTGTGTTCTGAGCCTGACTCCTGAAGCAAATGCATCTGGAAATGCCCAAATCACATTGATTGTCTCCGATGGTCAGCTGACTGCTGAAACGACTTTTTCCTTGAATGTGGCGCCTGTCAACGATCTTCCTCAAATCGATGTCAATGATCAGAGTGTGGTTATCGCTGCGAATGGGAAGACGACAATTCCTGTGATTGTCAACGACGTCGATTCAAAGGTCGATTGTGCTTCACAAGTGAAGGTGACACTGACTGGAACATCATCAGCAGCGGCTGATGGGTTTGCGGTCAGCGGTACCGCTCCTGTTTGCCTTGTGACGATCAACGCAAAAGGCGGTCCCGGAGACAGCGTGACATTGAAGATTGAGGTTTCCGATGGGGGCGTGTCGTCATCGAAAGATGTTCAAGTCAGTCTTGCTGATGTTGCTGCCGTTATCATTACCGACAGTGTTGTTGGAAAAGCACCGTTCTGGCTCAAGCTCGATGGTTCGAATTCGGTAGCAACGTCGGGAAAAATTTCTGAATGGGTCTGGAGTTTTGGTGATGGGACATCCGGCAAGGCACGGGAGTTTTGGAAGTCATACACGAAGGCTGGAACCTACAATGTTTCGCTGCGTGCGGTTGATGACGGAGGCAAAAGTCACGAAACTACAATCCAGGTTCAGGTGGAGTGAGCAATGAAGACATCTCTCGTGAACCTTTCAATTTTGAAGTCTCATCTTGTCGGTGCTGCCTTGCTGAGTGCTGTTCTGTTGTTCTGCAATGCGTGTGATCCGGCTTCGCCGGTGAGGCTCCCATCAAAAGTAGGGAAGCTGGGCACCGACAACCTGGAAATCCGCAGGAGTGACTGCAAATCGAGTGGTGGTGTTCCACTCGAGTTTTGTATCAACGGGGTGGCCGTGACTTGCGAGAAAAACAGCGATGGAGAATACTGCACACAAGTCACCAAGGAACTCGTGGGGCGAATGTGGGGTCCCTTTTGAATATCACTCGTGCTTGAATGCAGAAACAGGAATCAAGCCGTTAGATCGCGCCTTTGGATCATGTTTTTTGAACTTACCCGCACAGGAACAGTGCCTGTCAACTCGGGCATGGAGCAATACTCCTCCGCGAAGTCTTCGTCGGTCATTTTGGCTAAAAAGGCAGCATCAATGAGACTGAGAAGTCCAGGAATGAGTGTCCAGCAGAAGGCAAGGTAAGCCAAACCCGAAAGAGTTTGCCTTGTATAAAAGCGGTGCCCTCCGGCCCAACCCAACATCAATGCAAGCTTCAGAGCAATTTCACGCCGTGGCTCGTGCTGATGGTTTGTCATTGGATGCCCCCTGAGGATACGTCTGTGACGTTTATCGGGCATCTTTGTGACAAATGCAACACCCGGAGGGTGTTTTGTGACAGGTTTGTGACATTTTAAGGTTTGCTAATTTATTCAAAAAACGTCTGTCATTACAGCTTCAGATGCTCGCGGCCAGGTTGTCTTAGCGACGAAGGATTTTTTCCCTCGCAATCTTGATTGCTTTGGCTACCCCCGATGCCGGTGTCCAAGTCGCTGTGTTCCAAGGTTCAATGCCACCGTGATGTACGCCAATGATTTCGAGAGTCTTCGCATCCAGAATGGCAGCCCCGCTCTGCCCCTGCTCGGTATCGCACTGATGAGCAAAGATGTGTTTGCGGTCTTCTTCCGAAACGTCCACGAACGACTCCGTTGGAAGCACGGCGACAATACAAAAGCCCGACCATTCCAAGGGGCGTTTTCTTGGGTAACCAAATGTCGTGATTTGGCTCCCGGGGCCAGGGCGTTGGTTGAGTTCCACGTCCAATTTGACTCGCGGTGGATTGTCGACCTCGAGGATTGCGTAATCCAAGGACTGACTCAATTCTGAACTCACAAGCTTGACGCATTGAGAGGTCTGAAAATTTGATTCTCCCTCGAGGTAATTCCAGCGCACCGTCATTTTGGGATAGGTTGTCGCAAGGCAAGCATCCGATGGAGCCTTGTCTTGAGGGACACAATGACCTGCGGTCAGAATCAGGCCGTCTCCAATGTGTGTCACAGTGCAACCGACTTCAAGCATGCCAAAGGCGCCAATCAGTCCGCGCAAATTTTCCGGAAGGTTTGTTCCGTCTCTGACAACCGGTTTGAGGTCATTCTCACCAATGATTTTCATGGGCGCACTGAGGGTTTGTTCCATGCCGCAAGAGATCATCACCCACGGAAACACAAGAAGGCTGATGATTTTCCTCATTGAAATTCTCCAAGACGGCGAAGATGTTTTGCCCGCGGAAGTGCAAACCAAGGGCCTCGGCGTCGTCCTGAGCAAATATTGTGCCGATGGGTTTTTTGTTCAACAATCAGTAAATATTGATTATTTTTCTACTGGTTTTAATTTCTCGCTGTTCAAGATTTGAACGAGTGTATTCGAGCTGATGCGGACGAAAGAGGCGAGGTTGATCCGGTTTCTTTGGGCCAACCTCAATTTGAGGCGGCGCTCACTGCTGACCGAGGCTCTGCTCATCGAAGAGTGCATCAGGTACGTCTTTCTCCTCGAGTTTGAGAATTTTGAGCGTGGATGACTTTGATGGAACAACAATATTCTCAAAAAAAATTTCGGTGGGTCGGCTCGCTCCAGCAATCGTCTTGTATCCACTAAACTTCGCTCTTTTGAGTATCCTGCCTGACGGACTCAAATATTCAGCCTGGACGGGCTTGAATGTGCTCTTTTCGATTTGGACCTTGATTTGCCGGTAAGGAAGCTTCTTTCGGCTTGCCTGCAACATGAGATTCCAAAAACGACCATCTTCCGAATCCAGGGTTGCAGCGTAATCTTGCCACCAGCGCATACGGCTGACATCGGCCAGCGCCGTTTCACCGGCCAATCTTTGGCTCATGGAGACAAGCACGGGCCGTTTGAGATTGGGCACGTAGGCCCAGACGTCGTCCCCCTTCATAATCATGCTTCTCTTCCTGTCGCGCACTGGAATGAGGGTATTGATACGAGTCTTGTCTCGACCTTTTGTATAGACTTCGAGTTTGACCAGCTCATCTTTTTTAATGGTTTCGATGTCCACTTCCATGACAAATGAAGATTCAGGACAACGTATTGCGTCTGCCCTTCGAAGGATATCGTCTGGAGTGGGAGATAAATTTTGCTGTCCAGTCGCCTGAACATTGTCCTTGGCGAAAGCAGACTTTCCGCTCAAAAGATAAGTCGCATTCAAAAGAGTTGCCGAGATGACAATCCATCGGAGCTGCAAGCCGAACCTCCGCTACATTCTTCAGCCGTTCGCTCGGTTGTCGCGAATATTTTTTTGCACTGCCACAGCAGCAAACAGAGAGAGCACAAATGCCATTCCAAAAAAACCCTTTTCGCTGAGCTCAAGCTCTGCATTGAAGAGTCCAACGCCCAACAAAAGAATTGAGAGCAGCGTCGAGAGCCAGGAGAGCCCTGTGTAAATTCCGGTGGTTGGAATGTTCTCAAGACGGTCGCGAACGCACTTTTGTACCGAAACTGCAGCAAAGAGTCCGTACATGTAAACAGTGAAGTAATATCCCTTTTCATTCAGTTCCATTTCCGCGCGCCAAATGCCCACCATGTAGGTGACCATTCCAATGGCCAGCGCAAGCCATGACGCGCCCGCAAAAGCGGGAGAAACGGGTCGATATCTTACCTGTACCTGCGGGTTATTGGTGTTCATGGCTACTGGCCTCAAACTTTTAAGGTTTGAGGGATCATGCAAAAGCAGTTTTCGGGTGTCAATTCAGTCGGCTGATTTTCTGGCACTTTAACATCAAACAAGGAAGCGGATATCCCGCGTCATATCATCCAGGCACTTCGGCCGAATCCGCAGCTGTAATTCCCGCAGGAGCTGCGGTTGCACCGGAGCGAAGAACGGGTTTCTTCTTGCGCAGATGTTCAGGAACGTCCGAAAGGTCGACGGCAACAAGGCGCGAAACACCCGGCTCAGCCATCGAGATTCCATAGATGGTGTCGAGAATTTCCATCGTACGACGGTTGTGGGTAATCACGACAAATTGGAACTCGCCCGACAATGCCTCGAGGACGGAATTGAAGCGACCAACGTTGGCCTCGTCGAGAGGAGCGTCGACTTCGTCAAGGTAACAGAACGGTGCCGGCGTGGTTTTGAGCAAAGAGAAGATGAGCGAGATGGCCGTGAGAGCTTTCTCTCCACCACTGAACAAGCTCATGTTCTGCATGCGTTTGCCCGGCAGCTGGACCATGATTTCTACACCGGTGGTGAGCATGTCCTCTGGTTTCAGCAGCTGCAGTTTGGCATTACCGCCCGGGAACAGCACAGGGAATATCTTCACGAATTCAGTGTTGACCTGTTCGTACATTGCAGCAAAGCGGGTCTTTGTTGTTTCCTCGATCTCGGCAATGGCTTTGTAGAGTTCCTGAACAGAAGACTCGATGTCGGCTTTCTGTTGAACGAGCAACTGACGACGCCCTTCGGCTTCGCGATACTCCTCGACAGCGCGTTCGTTGACCGCGCCAAGCTCGGCAAGTTCGTTGTTGATTTGCCGCATGCGCTTTTCCATTTCGGAATTTTGCTGCGGGTTGTCTTCTGCCTCTTCTGGGAAGTCGGTTG
>JBMSQQ010000109.1:0-10263 GCA_049423385.1 Silvanigrellaceae bacterium
CAAATTTTTTATTGGGCACCTCAACAATCCCTCGGTC
Source organism: Silvanigrellaceae bacterium (assembly GCA_049423385.1). Lineage (GTDB taxonomy): Bacteria > Bdellovibrionota_B > Oligoflexia > Silvanigrellales > Silvanigrellaceae > RFOM01. The sequence goes on from JBMSQQ010000109.1 coordinate 38, forward strand.
TGCGACAAGGTGTTGCGCAGTTTGAAAATCACCGCAATCGCTCAGCCGGAACTCGCCGAATCGCTTGAAAAAGCCAGCCAACACGCGGAAAACTCGAGTCTCAAGGATGACATTCTGGATTTGGCCCACAGGCTCAGGATTGGCCAAAGAGGCCAGGCCCCACTTTTACCTGCCGCTGAAGCCATTCGGGACATCGACAAACAGCTCGAGGGAAAGATTACCGATTATGCGCGCCTTGCAGATCCGGTCAAAGCCTCACTGCGCAGCGCCGAGCTTCCACTCAGTCAGCCTGAACTTTTCGAGGGAACCGTCGACAAGTCGTCTTCCGTTGTCCAATACTGCAAGGCTATCGATCTCACGCTCGAAACCGATTTTGGTCAACGGATACTGTTTCCGAAAATGGAACAACAACTTCACATTTTTCAGAACATTCTCCACCAGGCTGAACTCGACAATGAAAGCCCGAATGTAAAGCTTTTGCTTCGTCATTTTCGAGCTGATCATGTGTTCGATTTGCACACCTTTCCGGCGACAAAGATGAGCATGGTCGCACGGAGCATTTTGAATGGACGCATTTTACGCGAAAGAACGCAGATTATTGATGGCCTGAAGGCTTGGGCCGTCTTGCTGCTGATGTTCTCGGGTCATGAAAGGCTTTGGGGAGCCACTGTGGCAAAGAAAGATCCCTTGCTTTTTCCCACACTGGCGCACAAACTCGTGGTTCTTCAGGACCTGCGCAATCCTGCCGCACACCGGCAGACCATGATGGCACTTGCTCCACTGAGTGAAATCCGCAAAGAAGTTTTCAACGTGTTTGCACTTATCAAAAAGGCTTTCGAATGAACGGTTCAGAAACTGCACTGCTGGCTGGCTTGAATCTGTCTGCCCCGCTGTTCAACGCTCCCTGGGGAGTCGTGACCGGAAAAAATCTGATGGACATCGGAACACTGGTTATTCTTGAGGGACTGTTGTCTTTCGACAATGCGCTTGCACTTGCAGCGACGGTCAAATCACGGCTCAAAGATCCCGTCGACCAGAAGCACGCACTCCGCTACGGGATTTGGGGGGCCTATGTTTTTCGAACACTGGTCATTTTCGTTGGTGTCACACTGATGAAAATCGAATGGGTCAAAGCCACCGCAGCGGCTTATCTCATCTGGCTTGCAGCGACCGAGCTCTGGCCAAAAGGCGAATCGGAAGACAAAGATGAAACCTTGCCGGATGCACATGAGCGGGGAATTTCAAAATATTTGAAACTCTCTCCGCTGTGGTCGACAATATTGGCTGTGGAACTGATGGACATCATGTTCTCCATCGATTCCATCGGAGTCGCGTTCGCAATCAGCAGCGAACCTTGGATTCTCGTTGCAGGTGCCATTCTCGGTATTTTGATGATGCGCTTTGCGGCCACCGTATTCATCAAGCTGATCGACCGATTCCCGATTCTTGTTAAAACCGCCTTCCTCCTGGTTGGGCTCGCTGGCCTCAACATGGTTCTCAAACTCAAGAATCTTCCTCTGGGTCCATTGGGCGAATTGACCATCGACAAGGAAATTCCAGAGCACACCTTCACTTTCTTGCTGTCGGCCATCTTTTTTGGTGCGATGGGTTTGAACGCCTTGTTTCCACAGTGGTTCCACAAACCACATCCAACCCCGGCTCAACCTTCCCTGAGCCAGGATTGAGCCCTCAAACGAACCTACAAAATTTGAAGCCATTAAACTTCAAATTTTGTAGGTCGTTCAATTATTAAAAACATAACACCTCATAACTTATCAAATATTAACTTGGCACTGACATTGCGAAGAGTCGACTCAGAACAACCCAGGAGGTGTTTCGTGAAGACCTTTTTCGCAAGTTTTCTGTCCACAATCGCTTTTGCTGCCATGCTCCCCGTCGACCAGGCTCAAGCCGCTCCCAAGAAAACAACCCAGATCGAAGACAGCTCATTCGACAAGCATTGGTACCTGCGGATTCAGCAGCTCCCTTTTTTGGGAATGGCAGCTGTCAGCGACAACGGCGTGCTTGACCTCGAACTCATGCGTGCGATCAACGAAAATTTTCATATTGGTCCCACGACCGTGTTCCATTACGGCAAACAGGCCGACACCAAAATGAAGTCATTCAACCTTGGCGTCCGTGCCGACATGATTCTTCCGGACTTTGGAAACCTTGATGAAGTGTATGTGAGCACTTCACTGATGTTTGGCTATTACAGCACCAACAGCGTGCAATACACACGAACGACATACAACGGACCAGAAACCCTGACTTGCGATTACCAGACACAGGGTTTTCATCGCGTGGGCGCAATTGCTGTGGGTAAAATCTGGAGGCTTTCGGATGCGATTCATGTGACCACAGGTTTGGGCGCAGTCAAATCGAAAACATTCAATGGCACCATCACACGATCGGGATTCTGCGAAAATCGCGACATCCGCGATTCCGAGGGAACAGAGCTGCCATGGCTGGACTTCGGTGTTGGTTTCAAGATTTGAAACCAACTTTCAAACCGCAGCACGCCTCAAAAGCTTCCTCTTCACTCTCGCCAAAGCGGCCTTGAGAGGCTGAGGGCCCAAAACGGAAATCAGGGCCACCGCCACGGTGGCCCAAATTGCTCCCAAAGCCGCCAACCAAAACAACGCTGTCGGCAACCGCCCCATCCGCAAAATCTCCCAGACAAAAGACTCCGGACTCCAGACTTCCTGAGAAGCCGCAACACCCAAAAGACCAATCACAAATGCCAAAACCGCGAGGATGAGAATTTGCGCTCTCAATCCTCGTCCAGGTTCGCCGTGCAACGCGGAAATCGGCAAACCTGTCCGGCGGGCGACTCTCCCCAGGAAAATCCAATTGAGTGAGAAATCAATCGTTGCAGAAATACTATTGGAAAGACCCAAACCGAGAATACCCAAGCGAGGTGCGAGCAGCGCACTGAGTGTTGCGTTGATTATCAAGTAGATCGTCGCGTTGATCATCGAACGGCGAACATCGTTCAAAGCATAGAATCCCTGCATCAACACCTTGCTGCCCGAGTTGAACAACATCCCCATGGAATAGGCACACACTGCAACTGCGTTTTGAACAGAATCTCCGGCTGTCACTTTACCGTGCTCAAGCAGTGCCACACAAAACGGAACGCCCATCAACGCAAAGGCGAGCAACGACAACCACGACATCCAGAATGCACTCTGCAAACTGTCAGAAATCAGGAGCCCCATGCGGTCGGCATCACGTTCCTGCACGGCTTTGCTGAGTACCGGCAAACTTGCGAAACCCGCTGCAACACCAAAGAGACCAACAGGAACAAGAATAATCACCTGTGCGTTTGTGATGTAGGTTATGGCCCCCTCGCCGGCAGCGGTCGCAAAGTGGGTGTTCACGAACAACGCAAGTGAGAGAGCCCCCTGACTGACAGCCCGAGGCGCCATCATCAGCAACATGCTGCGCAGAGGGAGGCACGTCCACCAGGCCTGCGGCGACAGATTCGGGAGCGGAAAAACCCCGCTGCGCACCAGTGGCACGGCCTGGTACAGGAACTGAAACAAACCTCCGGCAAGCGTTCCCCACGCGAGTCCGAGGATGGGTTCGATTCCCCAGGTGGACGCAAAAGTTCCACCCAACAGTGCACCGGCGATTGTTCCGACGTTGAAAAAGGCCGAGGCGATGGTGGCACGGAAAGTTTGCCCACGTGTTCCCAAGAGACTCATGGCCAATGCAGAAATCATGGCAATCGGCAGATAGAAAACCAAAACCTTGAAACACTCGACTGCAAGGTAGAATCCGCCGCGCTGATGAAACGACGCAGAACTCACCGAATCAACAATCGGCTCGGCAAACCACCAGCCAGTGAACGAAATCAGCAAGGTCACGGACAAGAAAAAACCGGAGACCACAGAAACGAAGTGTCTCAGATTGACGTCACCCTTGCCCTCAGCTTCAACCACTTCCTTTGTGAACGCAGCCGAAAGCGCACCTTCGGCAAAAAGATCTCTCAAGACGGACGGAAATCGCAGGGCGACATTGAATGCGTCGAGCCGGGTGCTGGCACCAAAAACTGCGTTGACCACCTGTGACCTGAAAATTCCCGACAAACGGGACAGCAGCACGCCCAAAGACGCAAATGCAGTGCGCTTGGCAAGCGATGCACGGGCGTCGGATGAGTCCATCGAAGGTGAAGACATGTGGTTTGTACTCGCGCGGTTGATCGTAGACTTCAAGTCCTCAGCTTACCGCATGTCGAGAAATTTCGTTAACGATTGACCTGGCTGGGCAACAGGGATTTTCCAGCGATAAGGGCTGAGACATTCTCAAGCACCTTGTTTCCCATCGCCATTCGTGTCTCCACAGTTGCAGATCCCAAATGCGGCAGGATGACCAGGTTGGGCACACCACGCAATACAGGACTGACAATCGGTTCACCGCAAAACACATCGAGCCCCGCCCCAAACAAATGCCCACAGCGCAAAGCATCCGCCAAGGCCTGTTCATCGACAACATCGCCACGAGCCGTGTTGATTACCATCGCACCTTTCTTCAACGACGAAATCCGTTGCCCATTCAACCATTGCCGGGTTGCCGAAGTGAGCGGGCAGTGGAGTGACAGCACGTCCACGGAAGCCAGAAATTCGCTTTCCGGGAGTCGAGCGACACCATCATCGCGCGGCACACCGGGGCGCCACGATTCCAGTGCCACAACCTTCATGCCCAACACTTGAGCCCGCACTGCCACGCGCCGACCGATGTCTCCCCAACCGACAATCCCCAGGGTTTTTCCACCAAGATCAACACCCAGTCCATAGGTTGGCGACCAACCTGGAAAGCGGCCGTTCTGATGAACTTCCAGAGCACCAGGCCAAATTCTGCGGGCCACCATAAGCATCAATGCCAAAGTCAGATCGGCTGTGGCTTCACCCAGCACGTGGGGTGTGTTGGTCACACGAATGCCGATTTCCTTTGCCGCGAGGCCATCGATGTTGTTGTGCCCCACGGCATAGTTGGCAATGAGTTGAAGATGGGGAAGACGAGACTTCAACAAAGACAATTGCTCGCGACCGAGTTCATCGGTGAGGAGACTGACAATCGCCACCGTGGCGAGACGCTGTTCGATGGAACATTGCGCAACACGTTCAGCCAAGGCATGACCATTTGGCAAAATCACAAAACGAACGTCTTGATCAACCAACTTTTGCAGGCCTGGCGCAATTCCAGGACACTCACAAGACATCAGGACAACCTGCGACATGTCTCAACAACCTCAATTTCAGAATGCTTCGTTGCACGGTTTGGTTAGTGCTTCATAAACTTGGGAAGCTTTTGATTAACATTTTAATCTATACCGACTTTTTTTCGACTGGTAATCTCCGGACATAACCGCCAAACAAGCTCACCTGACGAGCCCGCCAGCCCTTCTCTTTCTCACTGGCCATTCAGGACCCCATTTTGCGTCCGACAATGGTTCCCGTCCCGACACCGATTGCGCGCCCCGAAAAACAGGGCGCGTGATCCTGCCTTTTTTTCAGATTCAGAAAAATTGCAAATTTTTAATTTAAAAAAAATCAGTTGAGCTCAAAAAGATCGAGCAACAAAACGACGCCCGCTTCCTCTTTCGACTCGGCAATCACGGGTTCTGTTTCCTGAAGGAATGCCATCAACTTTTCCTTGAGAACACCCATGGCCTCGCGCGAGATTCCGAGGAATGCAGTGTAATGCAGGTCCGATTGGGTTGTGCGTTCCAGCGCATCCAATGATTTGATGCGCCAGTTGGCATGATGACGCGCCACATGGCGTGAATGGCGACCAATGTGAATACGCCCCTTGCCAATCGACAACGTGCCGTCGGGGTCCATCACCACCAGATCGTTCTTGCGCAGCCATTCGACCACTTCAGAGATTTGTTGCTGAGGCAACCGCAAATGCGCGGCTATGGCCTTGATGGACTGGGTTCCCGGCAGAGCAGTCAGAATGTGGACCGCCCCGTAGACCCAGCTCGAATAGTAAATTGTCTGTGCTTCATCGGCCAGCTGTTCGTGAACACCAATGCGTTCCTGAACCTCTTCACGCTCACGCAGGATGGCTTGAATCTCGGTTCTGTAGAATTCTTCCAGCGCCTTGCTGCCCGCCCGGTCTGCATCAACGAGCAGCATGAAAAATCGCAGCTCATCGTAGGGGAGTGAAAAGAACTCACCCACCCGCACGGCCTGTTCACGGCTCAAATGCGCGCGGCGAGACACCACCTGGGAGAGAAAAGAGGACTGAACCCCCAAGAACTTTGCCAATGCTGCCTGGCTACCACGGGACTGAGGCATAGCCTTCAGCCTGGCATTCAAAAACTGCACGTAGTCGGTGTGATCATAAACGATCGACGATGTGTTCCCAGACGAATCCAGCACAGCAAATTTCCACGACCAAATCTTGAAACATTATCTCTATCGCATTAAAAACCACGGCACGACCCTTTAGTCAATGGACGGGCCCATGAGAAGAACTTTGAATCTGATTGCTGCGATCTGCACCATTTTGTGCGCTGCACTCCCCACTTTTGCAACTGCCGGAGTCGGAACCAGCGGAGGCGGACACGTGGTTGTCTGCACGGGACGCAGTGCCGACGCCTTGGGCTACGTCACACTTCTTGATCTCTACGAAGCGCAACGGGTCCTGAACCTGACCCTCCGTGCGTCACGGGTCTCGCTTGAGGCTGAGCTTGAACTGCTTGCAAATCAATTGCAGGTCGTGTTCGGCAGCCTAAACGGTGTGGCCCAACCCATTTCGGCAGATTCCCTTTTGGAATGGTGGGAGAGCCGTGTGCAGTACATCCCCGGATTGCGCACCCACACCAGCGATTTTGGCGAAGTCCCGGCCCTGCCAGTGGGCTGTGCACTCGAACAAATTGCGGTTTATGACGACAAACACGACGTTCTGCAGGTCAATATGAACCTGTGGGATAGCCTGGATGATTTCAACAAGGCAGCCCTCATCGCCCACGAAATCATCTACCGCGAACGCCGTCTCACCGACCGGGAATCTTCGTCGCAAATTTCCCGGTTTCTCGTCGGCCGAATTTTTTCAACGCTCGAATTGTCGGACTCAAGAACAATGCTGGTTGATTATCGGCAGAACCACTGAGACGAACCTCCTCAGATTTCTTTAAACAAATCCTTGACCGTCTCCAAAACCTCAACCACCGGGTTGGGGATTTTTCTTTCACCTGTGCACAACCAGACGTCCTCGTATACCCCGGCCATCTCGCCGAGCTTTTTAAGTTCACCTGCTTTGACGAGATCGCTGACTGCAACATCGGGGACGGCAATCAACCCCACCCCCGAGGCTCCCAGTGATTTTTGCACGGCAGTGTCCTGCGCCTCGACCACAATTTGTGGAGCAACGCGTTGCTCGGAAAACCAACGGTCGCATTCGTGACGCGTGCGGCTGTGCACGGTCGGCAAAACCAAGGGCTGGGCGTTCAGGGATTGAGGAAAGTTCTTGTTCAATCCGGAATACTTGCCGGCTCCGAAAATCGATATTTGCAGGGTTGCGATCTTGCGCGACTTCAATCCCTTGATGTCTTCGGCAAACGGCATCTGGTTTGCAATCACAACGTCCAGCTGGTGATTCGACAACTCGGAGAACAGCGCCGAGGCGTGGCCTTCCACAATTCGCACTCGACACGGAAAAAGTTCGGTCATTTTTTGTACAATTGTGACAGCAAGTTTCTTCGGCAGGCAATCCTGAATTCCAACATTCACTGCAACACGTTTGGACAACGCGCCATCGGCCAACACCTGCAGCAGTTCATCACCCAATTCAGCAATCAGGTTCGCGTACGACAACACGACACGCCCGGCTTCCGTGAGCACCAGCCGACGGCCCGTTCTATCAAACAATTCCCGACCGAGCGTGCCTTCGAATGTTCGCAATTGTGCGCTCAATGCCGGCTGTCCGACCCGAAGTTTCTCCGAGGCTCGCGCGATGGAACCCTCGCGTGCTATTGTCCTGAAGTAGAGAAGATGATGGTAGTTCAACCAACTCATCAGCAAATTTCCTTTCTCGTCTGTTCCCCAAAAGCAGGCGGGCAGTCAGATTCGATTTATTCGAATCATACATATCCTTTTATGTTATTTAATCAATACCAATTCTGTCGATACTCATTGTCAGGAAGATATTTGGAGTGAGTGATGCCAGAAATACAAACGTCATTTTGGGTTATTTTTCATCTTTTCGTCTTTGCCATGCTGGCTTTGGACCTTGGGGTCTTTCATCGAAAGTCTCATGTTGTTTCGATGAAAGAAGCCCTCAGCTGGACAACTGTCTGGATTGCCCTGGCACTGCTCTTCAATGTCTGGGTCTATTTCGAATTTGGCAAGCAATATGCGGTTGAGTTTTTCACCGGTTATCTGGTCGAAAAGTCGCTGAGCGTCGACAACATTTTTGTTTTCACAATGATTTTTGCAGCTCTCCAGATACCCCGGGTTTTCCAGCACAAGGTCTTGTTCTGGGGAGTCCTGACGGCACTCGCGTTGCGGGCTGTGATGATCTTTGCGGGTGTCAAACTCATCGAAAACTTCCATTGGATGATTTACGTCTTTGGCGGGCTTCTGATTGTCACCGCATTGAAAATGCTCAAGGACACCAGCACAACTGAACTGCACGTGGAAAAGAGCCTGCCGCTGCGCATCCTCGGTTGGTTCATGCCGGTGACAAACAAAAACGACGAAGAAAAGTTCCTCATTCGCGAAAACGGAAAATGGGTTGCGACTCCATTGCTTGCGGCGCTCATTCTGGTTGAAACGAGCGACGTCGTTTTTGCAGTCGACTCGATTCCGGCCATTCTCGCAATCTCCAAAGAACCCTTCATCATCTACACGAGCAACATCTTCGCCATCATGGGCTTGCGCTCGCTCTATTTCGTACTGGCAGACCTGGCCAACCGCTTTGTCTTCCTCAAGTACGGACTTTCGGCAGTGCTGCTCTTTGTTGGCGGCAAAATGATGCTTGTGGACTATGTGAAGGTTCCACCCATGATCTCGCTCGCCGTGGTGGGGTCATTGCTGGCTCTTTCTGTGATCTTCTCGCTGCTGTACACATCCCGCCGCCCCAAAAGCCTTCCCCAATAGCTTTCCTCTTTAGCCCTCCTCCGACCCGCGGCCTCGCAGCAGGCATTCTTCCGCGGGTCGGTTTTCGTTTTCATAACGGCTCCTTAACTCCATAAAATCGATACCGGTGCAGGCTCAAGTTCAATTTCCACCGGGACGATAACATTCTCGGGAAACGGACAAGAGAATTGGCAGGGAGAGAAGGACAAAATGTCTGGAATTTTGAGAGCAACAACCGTCACCGCCGGCCTTGTCACAACGGGCATGGTGTTGTTGTCGTGCAGTGCTTCAAGTTTCAAAAGCCTTTTGGGCGGGGGGTCGGGAAAAGCTCCGTCCTCTGCTGCCAACAATTCAAACACCACTCCACCAACGACGGAAGTTCTCCCACCGGTTCCCGTGACGGGTTCATTTCTCACAGGCGTGCTTGCCGATTCTGATGGAAGCCTGTTGGCGGGAGCGACCATGACCATCGTCGCAACCCAACACACAACAACAACCGATTTGAACGGTGAATTCAGGATCCCCGTCAGTGCAATTCCTCCGGGAAACTTCAATATGCGTCTGGCTTTCGATCGGGTTGATCCGGACACCGACCAAAAAGAGTTGCTGGAATTTCTGGTCGAAACATCACTGCCGCAGGACCTTGCCGCAAAAGTCGAAAGCGAAAAAAGCAACACAAGTCTTGTGAAAAATCTTGATGATCGGCTGGGATGGATGTTTCCGCGCAATCCGATTGGGGTCAACAACAGCGACGGTACCGAGGTCAAATATATTCTGCCTTCGGCAACACTGCCAAAAACCGATGCCGGAACAAACCTGAGTATTCTCACAAAATATTCGAACGTCAGCACGGGTTCCTCGGCCAGGTTCGAATGGACGTTTCCAGGAGCCAACTCAACGGGCTGGAGTGTCGTGATTGCGTATGGGAAAAGTTTCGACCTTGTTTCGCAATGGGCGATGAATCCCGTTGCAAGCCAAAGTGCGGATCTTTCGACGATTGACACCTATGACAAATGCACGGATACGAGTTTCAGAAACAGCGCAACCGGTGTACTTGATCCCTACGTTGGCAAGTGTGGCGTGTTGTTCTCACCCACGACAGGAGTGATTCCAAATAAGACCGACGGCTATTTT
>JBMSQQ010000110.1:0-9882 GCA_049423385.1 Silvanigrellaceae bacterium
CTCTTCCGATCTAACAATCCAATCCGGCGGCACCGCCTGGTCAAAAGGCGGCAACACACTCAAGCATGAACCTTGAACGCACCAACACCAAAAACGACGCTCTGAATCCGACCGGCACCAAGAAGAGCCTCAACTTCAACCAGGACCTTCCCGGAAACAAGGGCAACAAACGTTCGCAGAAAAGCACTGCAGACCAGTATTTCCAGGAGCCTCCTCCTCAACAATATTCGCCTCCTCCCCAGCAATACTCACAGCCGCCGCAACAGTATGCGCCGCCACCGCAGCAGTATGCCCCCGTGCAGCCGCAGTATCAGCAGGCCTATCCGCCACCTCAATATGCCTATCCACCTCCGGTTTATCAGACACCCCAATACGTTGCGCCGCCCGTCTATGCGCCGCCGCCAGCCTATGGATATCCCGATCCCTATGCGCAGCAGCCCGCATATTCAGCGCCTCCACCTCCGGGATATGGTGCGCCGAATCCCTACGAGGAAGAAGATGAGGCAGGAGACTACGAAGCACCATCATCACGCAGCAGTGGTGGAAGCCGTTCGCGCAAGAAGTCCCGAAAGAAAGGCAACGCGTTCATAGCTGTACTTCCCTTGGGTGCGGGCCAGTTTCAAAACGAACATTACGGAAAAGGGGTATTCTTTGCGGGGGCTGAAGCTACGGCTCTGGGCTACGGGCTCTATCTCAAGTTTTCCGTCATTCCGAATGCACTCAAGAAGTTCGAGGCAGACAGATTGCTCGAAGTAGACCTGAGCGATGATGAAAAGGCCGTCAATGAAGTACCACGAGATGAATATATCAAAAAAATCAACAGCTACTTTCAATACTCGCTGATTGGTGCCGGTGCTGTCTATCTTGTTGGTGTCATCGACGCCCTCGCAAATCTGGACTCAGGCACAAAACGAAAGCGGGCCGTGGATTGGGTACCCACACCAGAAAAGAGCAAATACCGACTTGCTTTGGGGCCAACTGCGGAAGGTGGCGTCAATCTCAAATTCACATTGAACCTGGACTGAGAATAAAAATGTCCTGGACCAAGCCTTTCGACTGGGCAAAGAGGCCCTTCACCTACAAATACTCCCAACCCCGTGAGTACCGCTTCTCACTGGATTCCATCGAATTCATGTGGCGGCTGGCCGCACATCTCAACTCGAACGAGAACAGGATTCCGCTGCGTGTGCTCGACCTTTGTGCCGGATGCGGAGTGCTGGGCTTTGAACTCAATTATTGCTTTGGCAAAAACATAGAATCGATAGACTTTGTCGAAATTCAGCCTGAATTCGAAAAACATTTTCAAGAAAACTTGCTCATCACAAACAACAATCCACTGAATTTCAGGTTCCACCTTTGCAATTTCAGTCAGCTGAGCGGTTCGAGCACATTTCGTGAAAAGTTTGATTTGATCATCTGCAACCCACCCTACTTCAGACCGGAATCAGGCTCACTGACCCAATCCGGGTTCAGAAACCGCTGCCATTTTCTCGTGGAAGCCAACTTTGAATCCCTCTGCAACGCCATTCTCTCAAGTCTTGCAACGCAGGGTGAAGCGTACATTCTGCTCCGCGACTTGAGCCCGCAGGGTATAAATCAAACAAAAGAGTTGGCATTGATGGCTGGGAACAACTTCGAGGTGATGGAGTTGGCACGAATCAGGGGAACTCCGGTCGTGCGGGTGAAAAAGCCATGATGAAATTCAAAGAGCCAGCAATTCCTTGTTGATGGTCCGGATTTCATCAAAGAACTTTTGTACGCCAAACCCGCCCCATCCCTGTGAGGCCTTGGCATCGATGTTTCGATTGAATTCATATGCAAAAATGGGGTTGTAGATACCCGCGGCAACCCGCATCTGGCCCTTCTGAATAGCGCCAGCAAATTCGACAAAGTATGCTCCTTGTCTCACCCGCAGTGCTGCGCGTCTGTCGGCTTCTGCCATGGCATTGTAAAATATCCTGCGCACGTCCGAACGACTCGCGAGGCCCAGCACCTCCCAAACGGATTTGCTGAACTGACTGCAAGGGAGAACAGCCTGGCCCACCTGCAATTTGTCCATCTTTGCCAAATCCTCGGGTGACTTTCCCTGGAGGTTTTCTTGAGATGTGATGGCGTAAACTGGATGTTCGTTCGCGTAGAGAGCCGGGACCAGATTATTCTCTCCAAAATAATTCAACATTTTTTTGGCAAACTCGACACCACCGCGTTCCGTCGCTGTCTTCTGGTTCAACAAGGCCTGCTGCAGGTAAAAAGCGTTTCCAAGCGCCAAAGAAAGTCCACATGCATTCGTGGCGATGGCTGTTGTCATTGCGGCGGTGGCGACGGGGCCTTCGACAAGACTTTCGGGCTTGAGCTGGATCGTCTTGATGAGTTCGCTTGGTCCGAGGAGCAGAACACACTGACCCGCTTTCGGGTTGCGAGGATCATCCGCCATGGGAAAATCATCCAGGCGGATCCTTTCGTTCATCGGAATCTTTGCTTTCCTTCCTGCACATGAAGGTGCAGTGACCGCTACAGGTGTGCGCGGATCCTTGGGTTCACCAAAACAGCCAACACCCACGAGAACGTCTTGTCCGACAACAACGCTTCGGCTCTCTCTCATCGCAAGACCCGTCGGAACTGTTGCGAGGTAAAGCCTGTCGACGCCATTGCGAAACCAGTCGTCGGAACTGATGGTCTTCACCTGTGATTTCAGGGTGCAGGATGCAAGCAAGGCGATCGCGGGGAACAAGCTTATTTTGAATTTTAGGGTCGGGACAAGTCGATGAATCGGTTGTGGAGTGCGGCTCATTGCTTCACCTCTTCGCAACTCAACGAACCTTTCAACAACTCACCATAGATATTGAAGACAGCACTTTCCAAGGGGGCAGCAGACTGGCCAGACCCTGTTGATGAGGAATTGCCAGGAATGGCCGTTCCCAAGGCTTCTGGCCTTCCGCCATCAAATGGAACATCACTCTCTCCACTGTTGGCAGTTCCAGGCTCCAGGTTATCCCCAGTGCCTGTTGGTCGGGTTGATGTAGGCGAGGCAACTGGCTGTTCCACAACAGCTTCGCGTTCTTGTTTATTGATGCAGGCCACCGACGCGACCACCAGCAAGGCACAACCACAAAAGGCATGAATGAAGTTTGCGTTAATGGCAGACATCTTGTGTTCCTCGTTGGCGTTCGGCCTTCATAACAGTCCACCATAAAAGCCCCAACTTCGACCAATCCTGAGTCACCCCATTGACATGGCCGCAGTACATCGGTCTAGAACTCGAGCAACATAGCCAGACTTTAAACGGAGGCCTTCCATGCAGCTCGGGACCCATTTTTTGGATTCGCTCTCGCTCGGCAAAATCGTGCAAATTCGCGAACGGATTTTGAAAGCACAAGCGGAAGGTAAAAAAGTATTCCGGTTCGAATCCGGCGACCCGAACTTCAGCATTGCGCCACACGTGACTGCGGCCCTCAAGAAGGCGGCCGATGAGGGTAAAACACACTACATTCCGAACGCCGGAATTCCCGAGCTTCGCAAAGCCATCAAAACGAAACTGGCTCAAAAAAATGGAATCAATCTGCCATCCGTCGAAAACGTGTTTGTGACCAATGGCGCGATGCATGCACTTTTTTGCGTGTTCCAATGCCTTGTTCAGGCTGGCGATGAAGTGATTGTTCCCGATCCGATGTGGACGGAAGTTGTCGAAAACATCAAAGTGGCGCGTGGCACACCAGTGGCTGTTCCGCTCCGCGAAGAGTCTGGTTTCCAATACCTTCCCGCAGAAATTGAAAAACGAATCACTTCAAAGACAAAGGCAATCTTCCTCAATACGCCGCACAACCCCACTGGCGCAGTTCTGCCTAAGTCAACATTGCTCGAAATCATACGCATGGCGAAAGCCAACAAGCTGTGGATTATCTCGGACGAAGCATACGAAGATGTGATCTTCGCGCCCAACCAGCACGTTTCGATTGCCTCACTTGCGCCGGAATACATCGATCGCATCATCTCGATTTTCAGTTTCTCCAAGAGCCACGCCATGAGCGGTCTTCGCACGGGATATTTGACCGCGACCGACGAAACACTCATGGAGCGGCTGCACAAAATCATGCGTTGCAGCATCAATGGTGTGAACAGCGTCGCACAATGGACTGCAACCGCAGCGCTTGAAGGCGACCAAAGCAACATCGCGACGATGCTGGGCGAATATCAACAACGTCGTGACATCATGATCGAAGCATTGACGGGAATACCAGGAATCAAACCTTTTGTTCCACAAGGCAGTTTCTTTGTTTGGGCAACTCTCAAACCAGAACTTTATGCGCGCCTTGGAGTCAAGGATGCCGATGAGCTTGCAAACACCTTGGCAGGACTCGGCATGGGAAGTTCGCCTGGCGATGCATTTGGCGCAACCTGTGCAGATGCCATCCGCTTTTCGTTCAGCTGCTCAACCCAAATGGTCAAGGAAGGCTCAACCGTGCTTCGCCAACTCTTGAGTGGAGGACCACTGCGCTGATCTCCTTGAAGACCCGGCAAGCCCTGATTCAGTGGCGAATCATTCTGAAGCGAAGGTGACCTGCCAGATAAAATCAGTCAGCAGCGCGGGCATTTCCGCGCACAATGTTCAGCGCTGCGTATTCTTTCTTCGTGGAATAGAGTCTGACAGTGTTTTGAACGTTACAGCCGCGTAACCAACCGTCGTGAACAGTCACCTCAATCCAGTTCGGTGTGGCTTGAGGACCTTCAAACTGTTTGGTGTTCATTTGCACAACGAAATGTCCATTGATTTGGGTTTCAAAACGGGTTGTCTCTGAAGGGGCAACCGAAACGCTTTCGCCATTCACAAAAACCTCGGTCCTGACCGAAGTATCATTTTGGATACAAATGTGTGCGATTGGTTCCAAGCTGATAGTGCCCATGACACCAGAATTGTTTTCGCTCTGGGTTCCGCACGAAGCAATTGCCGCGACTGCGCAAAAAATAAAAGACTTCAACAATGAACGCATCGTCGCCTCCTCAAACACATGGTCCCATCCGTCTCGCTGAAAGGTCAGTACCCGTCAGCGATGCAAACCACCTGAAGCAAGTTGAGGGCCAACTCTTCAAACGAAGCAACATACCGAATTCTTTTAGTTTTTTTAAAATTCAAGCAGTGCTTTGGAAAGGAAATTTACGTATACGTCAATTGTGTTGGCAGTGGTCGCTGTTCAGTTCAATTTTTTTTACCGCCCCTTGAACCATCCCGGACCTTTGGCACTCCATTGACTGGAGTCACAGTCGTCAGATGAGACCTTCAACCACCAGAATACATGCCCCCTGCCTGAAATGTCCCAACGATTATCGTGGTGCCCCGTCAGACTCCTCAACTTTCGGGTGGTATCTGCCGACCCAGTACAGCGTTGTCAGGGAAATGGAATCGCGATTTTTTTTGGGGGAAAACCGACATGAAAACCATAAAATTATCGTACTTTTCGTTGGTGCTTGCATGTCTGGCAGGATGCGGTGAACCAAACAGCAACAAGGTGCAGGAACTTTCCAAAGATGTTGACAAAGCAACAGACATTGTTGTCCCCGACGACCCCGAATTGCTTGGGTTGACACAGACCCAATGCACGGCTTCGCTCGTAAACACTGTGACCGTGTCGCCGCGTGGACAGCTTTATATCGACGCTCCGGCAGTTCTGAACGATAACCGCACAAAAAATCACAGTTCCACTGCAGCGACAGGAACATCGAACGACGAGGCCGGCGTTTGGAGTTTTGCCTTCGCGATGCGTGAAATCATGGAGACTTTTCGTCCAACCGCCACCGCGCCCCTGACGAGTGCCCAGATTGACATAGAAGATTTGGCTGTAAAATCGTTTATTGACCGCTTCGGTCCAGTCACAGTCAACTCCCAGCCGCTTGTTGACCGCTCCATGACAAGGTCGACACTTCTCTCCGCTTGGGGCAAAAAAACCACGGCAACCGGTCAGAAGTTGTGGTGGGGAGGAGCACCATTCAAACTCGTGGCAATTGTGAACCGGATGGACATTGTCAAGTTCACGAATACAGGATCGGTTGACCCGACAACAGCCGGAGAAGGAAGACTTGTCTTTGGTTTCACCGGAGCAAGCCCGATGACTGTGATTCTTGAGTACAACCTTCCTGTGGGAACAAGCAGCCCCAGCTCCAGGACACAAGCTGTTTGGACCAATCAGTGGCATTCTCTGAAAAACAACTTGGTCGACATAGACACTGTTCGAACTGGTATTCAACCTGACCAGAGTCTGGGATTGCCAAACCAACCCTTCACAGTGGCATACAGCAACCAGACGAACTATCTGAATACACTTCAGGCAGTGACCAATGGTTTCGTTTTGAGGGGTAGTCAAGTACGGAGCAGAACCACATCATCCACAGGAGTTGTCACCTTGGTGAACCAGGCAGCAATCTCGCAGATCAGAACGAACGAATTCATCCAGTCTCCTTGGGAACTTCGTGAGATTGGCAGAATACGAGACTCACTGGGTAAAGCTGTGCTGCAATCTCTGACTGTGAAAAACAATGTCTTCACCGGAAGCAGCAGCACGGCCGTAAGGTCCAATCTCAACCTCGGTGCGTGGATCGATGCAAACGTGAACTGCACCTCGACGGGTATTTCCTCCTGTAAATTCAATTTCCCCAACAGGATGCTGCCCGAGTCAATTGCGTCCAACGGTTCCACTTTCCGAATCGGCGGAAACTCGCTCGAGGATTTCAACCAATGGTTTCCTGCTGACCTCAGCAACCTCAAACGCAGATTTTTTGCGCTTGAATCCTGCGATGGTTGCCATCAGTCCGAGACAAGAGTCGGATTCACCCACACCAATCCTCGCAATGGTGCTCCATCCGATTTTATTGTCGGAACCACTCAACTCCCCAACGGCTCAGCGTTGCCAGCAGACCTGACCAGAAGATTGAACAACTTCAGAAATCTCGTTTGTCTGGCGTCTACAACAGCAACGTTGAGCCTGTCCGCCGGCGAATCTGTTGCGCCACTCTCTCGCCGTACCGACTTCAGTACCAGCGTTCACTGACTGGAAAGTTGAGGATGATTTTTAAGAACAGCAGACCGCACTCTCAGAGGGGTGCGGTCTGGTTTCGCTTTTTCAATCCCTCTTTGAACGGAACGCAACACCTGCATTTGCTCCACAACCTCAATCATAAATCGCTCATCATGATTACCAGGCGGTTCGGTGCAAGGCGAAAAATATTCTACTCAACCATTGCCCGTTTCACCAAGGGAAAATCCAGAATCAGTGCAAGAATTTCCTGCCGAGGAACCCGATGAAAAACCGTCCGTTCACGCAACTCCGAACATACCGTAAAACTCTCATTGATACTTGAAGGCTGTGACTTTTCGTTCTGGAACCGTTGGTGCCTTGTATGCAGCGTTTCCACCGATGTATTTGTTCTGCCGATATTCAGCGAGCGCTTTGAGATCAACGCGTCCCGTGCGGAATTTGGTCTTGTAGTTGTCATTCGAATAACTTGCTTCCAGCAAATACGCCTTGAATTTTTCCTGATTGACTGGATATTTGGTCTTGTCCTCAGTGGCCTTGAGGATGGCGGCAATTCCAGCAACAAAAGGAGTTGCCATGCTTGTTCCACTCAGAATGGCGACTCCCTCATAGTCTTCAAAGCCTGCGATCGTCGGAAATGTCGACAGAATTCTTCCTCCCGGCGCCACAATATCCGGGGCCACCCTGTAATCGGCTTGTGTGACGTCGGGATTGGCAAAATTGCTGAAACCGGACGCAGCCTCGTTATAGTCATTCGAACCCACGCAGGCCATATTCGTCGCAGCACAGGGCATGACCGTGTAGTTGGTGAAGTTCTGGGTTTGCTGCTTGCATTCACCACCCAGCTTGCACGATTCGTTGCCGGCCGCGCTCACAACGATGATTCCCTTTGCGATTGCGTCGTCCACTGCAGGATCGCTCAGGCTTTGACTCTTGAGACAATCATAGTTTGAGCCACTGCCAAGACTCATCGAAATGACGTCGACACCTTTTTGCATCGCATAACGGATTCCGCGCGACATCGCGGCTGTTGAACCGGTTCCGTCGTCGCCCAGAACCTTTATTGGAACAATTTTTACATTGAATTTGCCAGCAACACCAAGAACGTTGGCTGACGTTTTTCCGGAAGTGCGTCCTATGCCCTGCCCAGCAATAATGCCAGCCACGTGCGTTCCATGACCTTCCTTGTCCACGACTTCAGATATTCCTGTCTTCCCCGTGATAGCGTTGTAGGCAAGCGATGCATCGATAGCGTCCTTGAGATCCGGGTGATTGCCATCAATGCCGGTGTCCAAAACCGCGACACGAACAACCCTGTTGGGGTCCGCGTTGTCTTTGAAATATTTAATGGCATCGGCAGGATCATAGCGAGCTTGATCCAAACTCCATTGCTCAGTGGGGTCAAAATCCGCCATCAGGTTGGAGAAACCATTCTGAGGCAGTTCGCCTGTGAGTTGCGACATCATGCCATCGAAAGCGGTGATGCGTTTGAACTTTCGCGTTTCAATGTCACTGGGTGGCGCCTTGACCTCCAAAGCTTCCTGCATGCGGCTGATTGAGCTGGTTCCCAACAATCCGCTTCCCTTTCCACCTTCCTGAAAGAGCGTCCCGAACACCCGACTTGTCACCCCAAGTCCCTTGGCAAATTTTCCGTCGAGTTCAAGAAAGCGTACCGTGTCGGTTTCGCCAGTCGCGGAGTCCACTGATTTGATCGAAAGCGTTTGCGGCTTTACAAACGCCTTCAAAGCACCATTCCAAGTGGTCAGAAGAGTGCTGTTCTCGAAATTTTCCACTTTCTTGGACAAGACAACCGACATTTTTCCCTGGGCGTGATTGGCCGAACAGCCCTCATTGGCCTGATTCGCCAACTTTTCCGCTTCGCCGTCGAGCGAAACCTCACAGCAGCTTTGAACAATGACCAGACTTGCCATCACGAAAGCAGAACCAAGCAAAAAAAGACGCGTGTGTTGAATTAGCTTATTCACCGTCAGACCCCTCGCTTTCAATGATGACATCCTTCTTCTTGTATTGAGGCGGTGGTTGCCTGCGCGGTGGATTGTTCAACTTCGGCGTTTTCCTGATATTACTCACCGGTGGTGTACTTCTGGATTCATTGCCGATCATCCATGCCAGTGACATTGCTCCCGATCGAGTCAGATAGCTGCGGTGCTGAAGTGCTGTTGTTTCCGACCTGCAATCAAAACATCCACTCCCGAGGCGAAGATCGAGGCCCAGAGCGATGTTTTCTGACAAGCCCAACCAATTCACTGCCACCAAAAGAGAAGTCTTTTTATGACTGCTGACATCAAAACGCACTTCGCCCAAATTAGTGCCGGAACTGTCCACATTCTTTCTGGTATAGAGTTTGTTTTGAAGCGCCGATGCAAACTGCACCTGAATCGAGGACACCAACTCCGGAAAAAACCACCATCGTGCACCCAAATTCAAACCGCCATGAAGAAAGTTGAATCCACCTGAAGTCGTGATTCCCTCGGCAGTGGCAGATTTGGAAAGACTACTGAAGACAACATCAACTCCAACCAGAGGTTCGAGGGAATCAAGCCTGACAACTCCAAAGCTGGAACTCACTCCCGCCTGAGGACCCTTGAACGATGCCTGGTCGAATGCATCGCCATCAGAAACAGCCCCTCCCGTAAGGTTCGTTGGCGACTCCCGATAACTCAACACTTCGTATCCGAGAATGGGACCAGCAGAAAAGCTGAATGCCTCTGCACGTTCAAAGCCGAACAAATTGGCCAAGAGAATAAACGGACTGAACTTTTGATACTTCGCAGCGAATCTGACGATGCTCATGAACATGTTGAGATCTCCAATCGAGACCTTCAAAAAATAACGC
>JBMSQQ010000111.1:0-9873 GCA_049423385.1 Silvanigrellaceae bacterium
GCATTGCCGGTGAGTTCAGTTGTTTTCTTCTGGCAATCCGATGACAGCGTTCCAGAATATGAAACCGAGGTGCCGCCTGCGAAGTTGCTCAGCTGCTCTGTTCGAAACAACTCAATGTCACAAATCTTGGTGGATGAATTTTCCCCACCCGCGAGACCTGAGCCGCAAGAGCCGAGGACAATTCCGGCTGCGCAGACGGCAGATTTGCCAAGATGTTTAGTTTTTAGCTTTAAATTCAAAGGTGTCTCCTGTCTTGCTGATGCTGATTTCCACCGTCTGGCCCTCGAGGAATGTTCCCTCAAGAATCTTGAGGCTCAAGGGCACCTCAAGCAATTCCTGAATCGCCCGGCGCAATGGTCGAGCGCCAAATTGAGGGTCCCATCCGGCCTTGGCCAACGATTCAACGACACTCTCGTCGTAATTGATTTTGAGCTGCTGTGCCTGAAGCTTCTTTTCCAGTGTCTTGAGCTGGATGCGGACAATATTCTGAATCACCGTTTCGCTCAGCGGATTGAAGACAACCACTTCGTCGATACGGTTGATGAGTTCTGGTCGCAGGTATTTGAGCAACTCGCCCATCAGCATTTTTTTCATCTGTTCCGGGGATTGTTGTCCACCTTGTTGGAGAATCTCCAGTGCTCCAATGTTGCTGGTCATGATCACGGCGCAGTTTTGAAAGTTCACCGTCCGGCCATGACTGTCGGTCAGTCGACCATCGTCCAGCATTTGTAAAAGAATGTTCAGCACCTTGGGGTGAGCCTTCTCGATCTCGTCGAAAAGAACCACGGAGTAGGGCTTGCGGCGGACGGCTTCTGTGAGCTGGCCACCTTCTTCAAACCCAACATAACCCGGAGGCGCACCAATCAGCCTGGCGACCGTGTGTTCTTCCATGAATTCCGACATATCCAAGCGGATCATGGATTTTTCAGAGTCAAAAAGATTTCTGGCCAAGGCCTTGGCCGTTTCGGTTTTGCCGACTCCCGTGGGGCCCAAAAACAGGAATGAGCCCATGGGTCGATTGGGATCTTTCAGTCCGCTGCGGGAGAGGCGAATGGCATTTGCGACTGCTCGCAGGGCATGGTCCTGACCCACCACATTCTGGCGCAATTCATCTTCGATGTGCAGGAGCTTTTCCCGCTCGGCTGAAAAAAGCTTGCTGACGGGAATTCCCGTCCAGTGGCTGACCACAGCTGCAATATCTTCGCTGTCGACTTCTTCCTTAAGTGTGATGGCAGTTTCGTCATTTTTCGCGTCGTTCTGCTTTTTTCCGGAATCCAGTTTCTTGAGGTCGGCAGAGGCAGTGAGTTCCTGGAGCTGCTTTTCAAGAGCAGGCAGTTCTCCAAACTTGATTTCAGACGCCTTTGCGTATTCGGCCTGACGCTCGAATTGATCCATGCTCTGGCGGAGCTTTTCAATTCGCATTTTGAGATCGTTCACATGGTTGACGTTGGACTTGGCCGATGTCCATCGCATCCGCATTTGTGCTGCCTTCTGTTCCAATTCCCGGATTTGCTTTTCAATATTGTCGCGCTGAGCCACCGCATGTTTTTCAGTTTCCTTGGCAAGCGCCGCCTGTTCGATTTTGAGCTGCGAAATTTTGCGTTCGGTGGTGTCGACAGCTTCGGGCACGCTGTCGAGCTGGATTTTCAATCGGCTCGCAGCTTCGTCGATCAGGTCGATGGCCTTGTCGGGTAAAAATCGGTCCTGGATATAGCGATCTGAAAGTGTCGCTGCCGATACAAGGGCCGCATCGCGGATGCGCACGCCGTGATGAATTTCGTATTTTTCCTTGAGTCCCCGCAAAATGGTGACGGTGTCTTCAACACTCGGTGGAACAACCAGCACAGGTTGGAAGCGTCTTTCCAGGGCGGGATCTTTTTCGATCAATCGATACTCATCAAGTGTTGTTGCACCAATGCATCGCAGTTCTCCGCGGGCGAGAGCTGGCTTGAGCATGTTGCCAGCATCCATGGCACCTTCCGCGCCACCTGCCTTCACGATGGTGTGAATTTCATCGATGAACAGAATGATTTGACCTGCCGATTCCTGAACGGTCTTCAGAACTGCCTTCAGGCGCTCCTCAAATTCACCGCGGAATTTTGCACCGGCGATCAGTGCGGCGACGTCGAGAGCCACAAGCGATCTGTTTTTGAGGGTTTCAGGAACATCACCGCGGATGATGCGTTGTGCAAGACCCTCTGCAATTGCAGTCTTACCGACTCCCGGTTCGCCAATAAGAACCGGATTGTTTTTTGTTCTTCGGGAAAGAATCTGGACAACGCGACGCACCTCCGCATCCCGGCCAATCACCGGGTCGAGCTTGTTGTCTCTGGCAAGTTTTGTCAGGTCGCGTCCATATTTTTCAAGCACGCCCAGCTTGGCTTCGGGATTCGCGTCAGTCACCCGGTTGGAGCCCCGGATTTTCTGCGTCGCCTTTTTCAGGGTCTCAGTGTCCAGATTTTGCTTTTGAAATGCCTTTGCCACCGAGACTTGCTTTGATTTTGGCGCAGCAAGAAAGAAATGTTCAATCGAGAGATATTCATCCTTCAATTCACGCCTGAATTTCTCTGCGTCATCGACGAACTGGTTGAAAAAAGTTCCAATGGCGGGTTCAGCAGCGCCCGAGGTGATTGTTGGCAGCGCCTCAACCGCAGCTTTCAAATCGTCTGCGAGCCCCTTTCTCACCGCAGGTGTGTCACGCAAAAGCAGCTGGATGAACTCTTCATTCAAGTCGAACGCAGTGAGTAAAAAATGCGCCGGCGTCAGTTCGGGGTTTTGTTTGTCGCGCGCCAGGGTGGCAGCTTGAGCAAGGACCTGTTGCGTGCGTTCGGTCAGATTCTGCATGGTTGGTCTACCTCCGGTTGTGAGTCGGACAAGCTTCCTTGTGTTCTCAATCTGTATCAGGTTCGGAGGCTGTCAAGGGGCTCCTTCGACCCGCAAGCGGACAGTCAAAGTGTTCCACGGGAAGGTGACAATAACAAGCTGTTTGGGTTAGTGTTCTGCGGTTCGGCTCGGGCGGGTGGTGCAAATGTTTGTTCAAACGAAACTGGTCTTTCGGATTGCCGCGCAGTTCATGCGACGACGTAATTCCCACTTTCCCTCATTCTCGGCTGCCGTGTCCGTGATTGGTGTAGCGCTTGGTGTTGCCGCATTTTTGGTTGTGGTCACGGTCTTCAATTCATTTGAACAGGAATTGAAGAACATTCTTTTGGCCGCCAATCCCAACGTGGTTGTCTATTCATTGCCAAATGGAATTCCCGACGCCAATGAGTTGATGCAGCGGGTGAGAAAAGATCATCCACGCGAAATCGACAAGATCAGCCGTTTTCAATATTCGGAGGCATTGCTCAGTTTCAAAACACAAACGGCCACCGCGGTGATTCGCGGAATCGAAGGCACCCGGGCCTCCAGTGCATCCGAATTGGCCCGATTCGTTCAGCCCGCTGGTTCAATGGAGTTGCTCAATGCACCAGGGTTGGATGAAGGGCAGGACAGCGAATCAACAGGTATTGTCGAAGAGCGAAGTCAGCCCGATCCTGTGTCGCGGGCAAATCGTGCGGCCCGCCTGCCCAATCTCATCATAGGCAAAGGACTGGCGCTCAAGCTCAACGCCAACGTGGGCGATGTTGTTACCTTGATTGCAAGCTCAAGCCGGGTTGTGAAGAATGCTGTTTCACCCTCGCTTTATCAGGAGTTCAAAGTCAGCGGCATCATGAATGTTGGACTTGCCCAATACGATGATCGGATTGCATTCATGAATTTTCATGATGGCGTGAGCCTGTTTGGAAGTCCTGGATGGGCCAGTGGTTTGGAAATCCGTGTCAAGGAGACAAACAACGCTTTGGCTTTGGCCCGCACCCTCAGAAAATCGCATCCCTTCAAGATTCAGGCTTGGCAGGAAATCGACAAGAGCTTGTTTGAACAAATTGAACGTGATGGTCTGGCAATAAAGTTGATCGTGCTCATCATTGCCCTGGTTGCGGCGTTCAATATCATCGTCACCCTCAGCCTCAGCGTTCTCGATCGTTCGAAACAAATTGCTATTCTTCGCAGCACGGGAGCAACCCGCTTGTTTATTGTGCGGGTTTTCGTCGCTCAAGGCGTGACACTCGGCATGGTCGGGTCTATCGTGGGCGTCGGTCTGGGCCTGATGGTTCTGAAAATTTTCTCCGGCTTCGATATTGGCGACCTGAAAGCCTTTTATTTTCTGGAGAAGATCCCGGTTGAGTACGACGTGCCGTTGGTCTTGTTTGCTGTCGTGGTTGCCCTGGGCCTGAGTTTTTTCAGTGCGCTTTACCCTGCTTACAGGGCAACGCGTGTTTCGCCTCTCCTTGGCTTGCGTCCGGGAGGCTTGAACCAAGCATAGGATTCGTCAAATGAAGCTTTCCGGATATGCCACTGTAGAATCGACCCTCCGCGCTGCTGGACAAAAGCAGGGTGTTTTCCACGAGCGGCGTCGGCCTCTGTACGAAAACGGACCACGTGTGAGTTTGGTTGGATTTGGCTCCTATCGAATCGGTTTCTCGCCCGGTCTGGGTCACCCGCACTGTCGAGAAGCGCTCGAATATGCCCTCAAACGAGGCGTTAACCTGATCGACACCAGCACGAATTATGGCAACGGCCAAAGTGAATTGCTCATTGGTCAAACCTTGTCCGCGCTGATCAACGATTCAACCCTCAGCAGGGACCAGGTTGTTTTGGTCTCGAAGGCCGGATACGCGCAAGGTAATACTCTGGAGCTCGTCCAGCAGCGTGAGCGTGAAGGCAAACCTTTCGGACCAGTTTTCAAGTTTGGTTCCGATCTTTGGTATAGCCTGGATCCCGATTTCATTCTTGATCAACTCGAGCGGTCGCGGCAGAGGCTCGGAGTTGAGTGCATCGATGTTTTTCTCGTCCATAATCCCGAATACATGCTCAAGGCACTCGAGCACAATTCGGTCCCGGTTGATGCCGCACGCAACGACTTCTATGCACAATTGGGACGTTGTTTTGCAGCGCTCGAGAGCGCAGTCCAGAAAGGCTGGATTCGTGCCTACGGCGTCAGCTCGAATACGCTCGGTTCAACTTCCGATGATCCAACTGCGGTTTCGCTTCAAAGATTGTTCGACACCGCTCGTGCAGTCTCGGAATCGAACTCTTTCAAGGTTGTCCAATGCCCCCTGAATTGGGTCGAAGTGAATCCAATGGCCGTTGAATCGGCAGAAGACCAAGACAACACCCTGACCCTCGCCAGAAAATTGGGCGTGGGTGTGCTCGTCAACAGGCCTTTCAATGCGATGCATGAAGGTGGTTTGATTCGCCTGACGCGCCCCACGGTGGATCCCGCCCAGGTTGCCGATGCGGCACAAAAGCAGGGGCTGATGAACTGGACACGACTTTCAAGCGATTTGGAGCGTCTGGCCCGAGAATACATCGCCGCACCAGGGTATGATGAGGCACCCTTGTCGCAAATCGTGTTGTCCACCTTGATGTGGCAACCAGGAGTGAGCTCCGTTTTATGCGGAATGCGACGCAAAGAGTATGTTGTTGATGCCGAATCTGCGGGCGCGTTGCCGACGTTGGTGAACGCTGATCAGGTCATGGCGCAAATCTATCAGGATTTGGAGTTTCAAAAATCAGGAAACTGAAGGGAGTCGGTTGGCATGGGAATCACGGAACAGTTTTTGAAATTTGCCCTCCTCGGTGCCGAGTGGGTCATGTACCTGTTGGTTTTGTGCAGCGTTTTGAGCTTCACCGTGATCATCGAACGCATCGTATATTTCATGAAGATGCGCGGAGACTTTGGAACCTTCGTCAAGGAGCTCTCCGAACGTCTCAATTCCGGTGATCCTCTGGACAAGACAGCTGCCTGGTGTGCGGGTCATAAGATGCTCGAAGCCAACGTGGCTGCGGTTGGGCTGGAGCGCTTCAAGGATGGTCACAAGGCCATGGAAGACACAATGAACGCGACCATCATCGCCGCCCGCACCAAACTCGACAAGGGAATGACCTTGTTGGGAACACTTGGCAACAACACCCCGTTTATTGGCCTCTTTGGAACCGTGATTGGAATTATTCAGGCATTTCATGCTTTGTCGAGCAACAATGCCTCGGGTCCCGAAGTTGTCATGGCGTCCATCTCCGAAGCGTTGGTGGCAACCGCGGTTGGCCTGATGGTTGCAATTCCAGCCGTGATTGCCTTCAATGTTTTGGCACGCGGAGTCAAAACAAAAATGGCCAACAGTGAGACTGTTGCGCGGATCGTTTTGAGTTTTCATTCACGACCCACTGCAAAATGAGGTGACACGCAATGGCGGGTGGTTCCAATCTGAACGATGATGACCTCATTTCCGACATCAACGTCACTCCATTTGTGGATGTTGTGCTGGTACTTCTCGTGATTTTCATGGTGACGGCTGGCTTTATAGTCAACAAAGGACTCAAGATTCAGCTCCCACAGGCAGCGACCGCCGAGAAACTGAATCTCCAGAGAACGTTCAACATTCTACTGGCAAACAATGGAGACCTTTTTCTAGATGGAAAGGCAGTTTCAGTCGATGAATTGAAGTCCACAGGTGAGGCGGCCAAGGCCAAAGGGGAGAAGGTCGTTGCGATGATCAGTGCCGACAGGGGTGTCGTTTACAGCACCGTGGTTGGTGTCATGGATGCCCTGCGGCAGGTCGGAATTGCTGAATTCGCCTTTCAATTGGATGCCTTGCCGGCAAATCAAGGTTTGCCTCCGGTCGCTGCGCCGACAGTCAAACCCTGAGTAAATTCGGTAGGTTTTCAAAGAAATCCTCGACAAACACTTGAATGCGTTTATGTTCTCCGGAATGGCATCGGATGATGCGCTGGCCCTCATTTTTTGGGACGGCCGGTCGATGCTCAAAGGCTGGAGGGCGAATCATGGTGGCCGACAAATTCAAGCAAAAATCAAAGTCATCATTGAACGCAAATTCCGACAACCGGGACAACAACGTTTGCGATGGCCTTTGGAAAAGACCGATTCGCGGCAATCAACAACTGACCGCGGTGTCTTCCAATTCTCATTATTCATCGGCACGACTTTCCGGTGTTGCGAACATCGGTATCGAGATGGAAATGTTTGCATATGATGCTCACACTCTGATTCCATTGGGTCTGCCTGGCTCAGTCTTTCATCCGAGCGAACTTCTCAAGCGCATGTCAGATGCCATCGAGGGTGCGAAATTGAAGGTAGACCCGGCAACAGGTGTGGTCGTTGGTCTTTCCATGCCGTCGGGTGCGAACTTCAGTCTTGAGCCCGGTGGGCAGGTGGAGTTTTCCTCTGCTCCACGTTCAGATACGCGCAGTTTGGTGGAAGATGTTGTCTTTGGTCTCGAAGCATTGCGCGATGCAGCTGGCGATGCGGTCGTCTTTTTGAGTCACGGAACCAACCCTCTTGCACCGCGCGATATGCCCTTGCTCGTTCCCAAGGAACGCTATCAAATCCTCCGCCGCTACTTCCAAAGTGAAGCAGGTGGTCGTGGTGTCGACATGATGGGACACACGGGAACGGTCCAGCCCAACATCGATGTTCCGGGCGATGACTCTGACTGGGAGGATGCAGTTCGGCTGAGTTTTGCGTTGACACCTGCAGTCCAGGCACTGACGCGAAACTCGTTTTACTTTGCAGGAGAGCGCTCCAAGTTCAAATCTGAAAGACAACAGATTTGGAAACAAACAGACAAGACTCGCGCTGGAATTCCGGAAGGAATTGTTCAGGCGCAGGACGTGGCTTGCCATTACGCAAGCTGGGCCCGCAAAGCGAATGTTTTTCTTGTGCGCGGTTTGCCTGTTGCAGAACAGCCATTGCATGGGGAACTCACGTTCGAGCAGTTTCTTCACACAGGCTACAAGGATTGCAAGGCAACGCTGCAGGATTGGGAATTGCATTTGGCAACTTTGTTTCCCGAGATTCGTTTGCGTGGTTTTCTCGAAATCCGGAATCTGGATGCACAACCATTTGAGCATCTCCTTGCAGGGGTGATGTTGTGGAAGGGGATTTTGATTGATCCCAATGCCCGTGCCGAGGCGTGGAGTCTGCTTAGCCGAAATGCCCTTGCAACCGATGAAAATCAGCAATCGGCAGAACTGGTTTTGGGGCGGGAATTGTTGGTTCTGGCCACGGAATCGTTGCGCAGGATGGGAGACACCATTGGGGTTGCGGCCTTGGAATCTGCCGCGGTGAGTTGGCTTTTGGCCTCAAAAGAAGAACTTCATCCACAGGATCCGTTCGAGTTCGTGAGGAAATTTTCTGTGGCCGATCCGGCCGCGGCGTTTTCAAGTTCACTTGACAAGGCCGGTGTTGCCAAACGCAACACCCGCGACAAAAAGGGATTGAACGGTAAAAAAATCTGAATCGAGAATTCAAAATTGGTGGGCAAACTTCCGGGGGTGTCCTGGGTGGGGTAGGTTTTTTCGGTAACCCCCGGAAGTCAGGTGGGACTGGTTGGCGTGCCCATCTCCCACAGAATTCCGACCTCTAGGTATAGGAAATCCGCATGAGATGGGTGTCATGGAAGAGCCACCCTGGCGAGCGC
The DNA here is from genome assembly GCA_049423385.1 of Silvanigrellaceae bacterium. Classification (GTDB taxonomy): domain Bacteria; phylum Bdellovibrionota_B; class Oligoflexia; order Silvanigrellales; family Silvanigrellaceae; genus RFOM01. The sequence goes on from JBMSQQ010000111.1 coordinate 8,541, forward strand.
AGTTGTCTCGCCAAAGGAGCCTCGCATCGAGGTCATCCTCGAATAGCCTGAAGCAGCTTCCGTGCCAGTGCTGATGGTTCGAAATCCCTGGGGAATTTTTAATTTTTGAGTGCAAAAAGATTAGACAGGGGTGTCAGGCTGGCTTGCCATTGATGTGCAGGATGAGCGTCTCGACCAGATGCTCAAAGAATTGCGTTCCGATCATTGTTCTCGAAGATTCCTGGCTGCGGACCACATCCGCTTCAATAACCTTGAATGAGGCCAATTGAGCTGGTTTGCGCACAAACACAACTTGGCTTTGCAATTCTCCATTCCATTGGCGCTGAAAAGGTCGGGCCTCGGTTGCGGACACGAGCCTGAGAGTCTCATCATCACCCGGTTCCAAAAGAAGCCCCGGGCAGCCCGGAATTCTCAGGAAAAGATATGGGCTCTTGCCGAGAACGCCGAATTCATCTTCCACGAGAACTTCACCCGAAACGGCCTTTACACCCTCGAGCGGATTTCGCGACTTGAATTCATCCAGCTTCGACACATCCTTGAAGAAGGCATCGAATTGAATCTGCAGGTCAGCGAGAATTTTTTCGCACCAGGAAAATTCGTTGGACGGCTGCTTGGCAAGCAGATGCTCAGTCTTCGCCTTTAAGAGTTTCATCAAATCCATAAGAACGACGATCCTGTCCCAAGCTGTCCAAAAGCGTCTTGTGCGGCCTGAAGAGAGTTCGTGGAACTTCAACAAACAACACGTTTGTGCGAGCAGAGTTTCCAATCAATTCATAGAGCACAGTTTCATGGTAACAGACTTTGCGGCCCACGAATTCCTTGCGTGCGAGCAACCAAAAATGCTCGTCAAAAAGCTGACCAGGCTGAACAATTCTTCCCGAACGGGGACTCGCTGTGTGGCTGCGCTGGTGGGTGCGCAATTCGAAAAAGACCAACACGGGGTTGAAGTGGGTTGCCCGGCCTTTGTTGCCGAAATATTCTTGTGCATCCTCCTTGGATGCGTGAGGCATTTCCAGACAGATCTTGACGTGGGTGCCATCGGGAAGCTGCGCAAACACCGGTCCGCCGCCAACGTCGCCAACTTCTTTCCGCACCACGCCAAAAACGCTCAAAGGTCGCGAAAGCTGTTGTTGCAGCCAGTCCCACTTTGCGAACAGGGATAGTTTCTCGGGCAGCGGTTGCCAGTGGAAAAGATTACCCAACAGGCGCTGGAATGTTTCAACCGTCAAACCATTTACCCGTGCCTCTGCTTCCACGTTAGCCGGGAAGATTTGATTCTGGGCAGAGCCGGGAATCAACTGCGACAAAAACTTAAGTGCGCTGACAACCCTGG
>JBMSQQ010000112.1:0-9624 GCA_049423385.1 Silvanigrellaceae bacterium
CATCCAACAAGGTTCCCTTGTAGTGGGTCGTGACCTTGTCAGTTGGCTTTGGTGAACGCCCGGTTCCCGACTTGACTTCGCGGTATTGGAGTCCAGAGTCGAGCGCAACGACACCTTCCTTCATTCGGTTGATTTCAAGAAAAGCCTTGCCGTCGGCAATATTCTTGTCTGCCTGTGCAGACTGGAGACGAGACTGCTTGTCTTCCATCTCAGCCTGGAAAGCTGCCATGATGGTTTGCATCTCGGATTCGGTGATTTTAGGGTCGGCATCACCGAGAGCATCGGCAACACCCAACGAAAGCGCATTGGCGTCGACTTCAATGCCTTGGTTGGCAAGATTGCGACCGATATCAAGACCAATGATATAACTGACTTTTTCCAACTGACTATTCAACATGATGAGTCATCTCCAAAATTTATCGGGCTTCTAACACCCAAAAGGGGAAAGGGATATGCCTCGCAGCAGAATTCCCCCGCCAATCTCAGAAGCAAAACCTTTCAGCAACTTACAAAAAACATCTCATAAACCAATTATTACAGACCGATACGCTCGTATCGAGGTACACAATGTCGAACCCGTTCAAAAAACCGGTTCAGAGCCGTCCAACGACACTGATGCTTCCAGTCGTGTTGGCGATTTCGTGCTCTGCCGCCCAAAGCATTGTGACACCCAGCCAGTTTTGTACTCCAAAGCAGGACCTCAATCCCGCGCGGCAAATGTCCAGCGACCCGGAACCGCTCAACATCGTCGGCGGACAACCAGCCAACAATCTTGACAAGATTGAACGCTCAGCGGTGGCCATTCAGGTGATTCACACGCTTGCCGACGGCTCAGGCAATCTGGCTGGCACTTGCACAGCAGTGGTTGCGGCAAAAAATGTCCTCATCACCGCTGCTCACTGTTTCGCTGCTCCCTCGCAACCCGTGAGTAAAACTTCGATTGGTGTGACAACGAAAACCTCGTTGAACAATTTGAAACCGACCGACATCATCGGTGTTGCCGCATTCAAACAACATCCCCAGTGGAATGGCCAGTTCCACGACATCGCGGTCGTCCAGCTTCAAACCGATTTGCCTCCGGATATTCTTCCGGCCACCTTTGTTGAAGATGTTTCCACACTGACAAAATCGACACCCGTGGTGTTGATTGGATATGGAATCACGGGCGACAACGGTCGGGATTCGGGAACAAAGCGCCGAACAGACTCGATGCTTGATAAAATCGTCAACAAGGAAAATTTTCCAAACACACAAATCGTCAATCAAATACGGGTCCTCGACACAACCGGAAACGCACGTGGTGCCTGTTTTGGCGATTCCGGCGGACCAGGCTACATCAAACAAAGCGAGCAGGTTTTTGGAATCGTACAGGGAATCAATGAGACAGTGCAGCCTCCAGAAAACATGAACTGCTCAACGGGTGACGCAAACTATACGCTGATTGCGCCATATCGTTCCTGGATTGAAGAGACAGCAAAAATCACCCTCAATGCGGGCCCGGCGTCCAAAGGTGTCATCACGGGATCGTCGTCCATCGCGACGACTGCAGTAGTGCAAAACCCGCAAGGAAAAAACGCAGGTACGCTCACAAACTGCCAGTAAATTCTTGTCGCAAAGAACTTTTGAACACTGATGAACCGACAGCAGTGATGGGCAATACTTTCCCTGACCATCGCCAGGATGGCATCAAAGACTTCTCTTCACTGCACACTCACGCGTAGTCCTGCTTCAATTGGACTGCATACTTTCGGTTCAATGGGAGGAATTGGAATGCGTTTTTCGATGATGTTGGTTCCGGCGTTTTTGATTGTGGGAGTTGGCTGCAAAAGCCGCGACTTCAATGTGGACAGCAAGAAAGTCAGCGATGCAGACAAGATCCAGGGCAATGAGTGTGTTCGTCAGCTGGCAAAGTGGGAAGCCGAGGCCAATGGTGTAACTTCACGCCCATCAGCTCTCTTGAAGCTCAAGAACTATGAGATTCCAGCAGAATTGATTGAAAGCGACGTCGCAGAAACCACGCCACCGGAAGTTCAAAAAGCATTCTTCATCGAAAAGAATGGCAAAAAATTCGTTCGCTGGGTTGTGCAATACGAAGACACAAAGTGGCACAAGGACGTTGAAGAGTTCATTCAGAAAAAAACCGGCAAGCCTGCTGTTGCAGACGATCACTTCAATGGCTATCTGACAGCTTCCCGGTCGATGATAGTGATTGATCCTGACACCGGATACAGCTTTTCCCTGAAAGCTTCGACAAACCAGACCGGTGGCGCATGGAAAGACAAGAAGCAGGATTGGAAAGACGGCAAGGACATTCGCGCTGTCAGCGACTACGTTGCTCGCCTTGAAAAGAATCTGAAACTCAAGACAGCGGTGATTTTGCAGGAACCCATGGCATTTGGAATTGCCGATGTCGATCAGTCGAATGTGATTCGCCTGCTGGGTGAGGCTGCCACATGCGACAAGTACTATCTTCCAGGATTCAGTGCATTGCATGAGCAGGTTGGCAAGGACATTGCCGGAAAAGAAGATCCCGTGAAGTTCTGGGATGAATATTATGCCAAACCGCTGGGTAAATCACTGGCTGAATTCGCAGGAATCTGGGGATTGTCATTCGACTCTCCGCACTCACAAAACTTCCTCATCGAGCTTGATAAAAACAAAAAACCAACGGGGCGCGTGGTTCTGCGGGACCTTGGTGACGTCTATGTGCTCAAGGAGCAGGCGGATCTTTTCAGCGCACAGAATGTCGCCACACGCTTGAGCGCGGCTGAAAACCTGAAGATAGGCAAGTTGAGCATTTCCGTGGGACTCCTGCATGGCAACGTTCCACCCAAGTGGGTCACCAAGGAACAGTATCAAAACGTTTGGGGCAATTCGTTTTTTGATTCCTTTGAAAAGGAATACAAAACCCTCACCGGATTCGAAGTCAACACCATCGCCTCGCCCCTGTATGCACAAGCTCCGTTCTCATACGTGGGCAAGCAATACACGGTCGACAACAATTGGAAGACTGCAATGACGACTTTTGCTTCGTGCGTGAACACGGGCAAAGCCGACAAGGGCACCTGTCCCCAAGGCGTCACCGACCGATTGCGAAAATAATCCGTCGAGGCTAAAGGATTGGACCATTCGAAGGACCGGTGGCAGTCGCCCCGGTCCTTCGCAAATTTGCACAAGCGAAAACCTTTAGCCGGGCAGATGCACGATGAATTTTTTTGAATCAATCAACCTCCCGATCAACATCTTCGGCGAGCTGATGAAAGATCCATTTCTGCAGTTCCAGCGAAAAGTATGCGGCCTTGCAGTGCTTGCAATTGCACTTGCCCCCACGCCTGGAATGGCTGCTGAAGAACATCCGCCGTTCAGTCGCGAAATCTCCTTGCTGGTTGGACCTGCATACGGTGGCGGCGACGGCCTTCAGAGTGAAAGCAACACGTCGTTTGGATTCTTGTACGCGCGCAGCTTCAACAAGCCCGAACCGGAGCGGTTCTTGTTGCGCGTTATTGCAGACACACTTTGGACAAGCCTCAAAACTTCTGAAAAATCGATCGCTGTTCTTTCGCCAAACACTTCCACATCTGCGGTTTTGATCCGCTTCGGATTTTCGGGTTGCTGGCTATGGTCAACAGCCTGGATGGCTTGCCTTGATGATGGACCTCGTATCTCCTGGCTGAGCCAGGGCAGTAAAAATGCACATGTATTAGGCAGCTTTCCTTTGGGCCTGAGTGTCCACAATGCGGATTTACATCCGTGGTCGTTTGTGGTTCGGGCAGAAACGGGTCGCTGGAACAGCCGGCAAAACGGGAGTGATCGCAACAGCGACTTGTCTTTCGTGGTGATGGGAGCCGGATTCAGCTGGTGAACTCGTCAAAACACACCAAATAGGGTATGTCCTCGACAAAACCCGGCGAAGGAGTGCCCATGAAAACTTATCACGACCTCCTCACTCACATTCTTGAATTTGGACACCGCAAAGAAGATCGCACTGGTACAGGCACACTGAGTGTGTTTGGCTACCAAATGCGCTTCCCACTCGCCTCGGGCTTTCCATTGCTCACAACCAAAAAAGTTCACTTCAAGTCTGTTGTCCACGAACTCTTGTGGTTCCTGAAGGGCGACACCAACATCAAATACCTGAAGGACAACGGCGTCTCGATTTGGGATGAATGGGCCGATGAAAACGGCAACCTGGGCCCGGTGTATGGCCACCAATGGCGCAATTTCGGAGGCAAAAAGGCAGGGCAAACATGGCGCGGAAGCCTCCTGCAACAGGACCTCGCCGGTGTCGACCAAATTGCCGATGTTCTTGCGCAAATCAAAAAGAATCCGGATTCGCGACGGTTGATGGTTTCTGCCTGGAACCCAATCGACGTGCCGGAAATGGCTCTACCACCTTGCCATTCTCTCTTTCAATTTTACGTGGCTGGTGGAGCATTGTCATGTCAGCTCTATCAGCGCTCGGCTGACGTGTTTTTGGGCGTGCCATTCAACATTGCATCTTACGCTCTTCTCACCCACATGATGGCCCAGGTCTGTGACCTGAAGGCGGGAGATTTTGTTCACACCATCGGCGATGCACATCTTTATTCAAATCATGTTGAACAGGCGCGTTTACAGCTTTCACGCGACTTCAAGCAGTTGCCAACACTAAAGCTCAATCCGCAAATCAAGGATCTCTTCGCATTCCAATACGAAGACATCTCGCTGGAAGGTTACGATCCGCATCCTGCAATCAAGGCACCCGTGGCAGTATGAAAATCGTCCTGATTGCAGCACTTGCCAAAGACCGGGTGATCGGCATCAACAACACCTTGCCGTGGAAGTTGTCAGCCGACCTCAAGCGATTCAAGAGCCTGACCACCGGCCACACCATATTGATGGGACGCAAGACCTTCGAAAGTCTCGGACGACCCTTGCCGGGGCGCAGACACATTTGCATTTCCCGCTCCTACCCTGCGGCGGGTCTGACCCCGGATGAACGTTGGCCCGATCAAGTGTTCTGGTGCGGAGACCTTATTTCTGCGCTTGAACTTCTTCGTGAAAAATCGACTTCATCATCGGAACTGCTCTACATCATTGGAGGAGCGGAAATTTACGCACAAGCTCTGGCAGTTGCGGATGAAATGGAGATCACCCATATCGACGGCCAATTCGCTGGGGATGCGTTTTTCCCACATTTTGAAAATCTGTTCACGCTCCAGGAACAGACTGCCGGAGAAGAGTCGGGAATGCATTTTCGCTTTGCCCGATATGCTTCCAACAGGCCAGAAGGTGTGCGGGTCAGGACTGCGAATCTCACAGACATCGAATTCATCGTTCGTTCACAAGTTTCGATGGCACGGGAATCCGAGGGCATGGAACTCGTCCCTGATGTTGTCGAACGCGGAGTGACTGCTGTACTGAAAGACCCTTTGAAGGGTGAATATCTCATCGCTGAAAAAGTTTCAGGTGCTGTTGGATGCTTGTTGTTGCAGAGGGAATGGAGCGATTGGCGCAATGGCCATTTCGAATGGCTCCACAGTGTCCACATCGAGAAAGCACATCGGCGCGGGGGAGTGTTCCGTTGGCTGTACGAGTACGCTGCCGCTCGGGCACGAACACGCGGTGCCCTCGGATTGCGTTTGTACGTCGACAAAAAAAACAGTGTTGCGCGCGAGACCTATGCTGTTCTGGGCATGAGCGACCAACATTATGACCTTTATGAAAAGATCTTTGATTGAAGACCAACACGGAGTTTGAGCAAGTGTCGAAAACCGTCCATCTGCTTCATCCACGCGAGAATCCATCACTTCTCTCGCTCGTGATTCCCTGTTACAACGAACAAGACGTTATTCCCATTCTCCGTCGCGAACTTGAAAAATTCATGCAGACACTGCCCAGCCCTTGTGAAGTCATTTTCGTGAACGATGGGAGCCGCGATCAAACCCTGTTTCTTCTGGACCAATGGGCGCGCGCGGATCAGCGCATCAAACTGATAGGCTTTGCCCGCAACTTTGGCCATCAAACAGCCGTCACTGCAGGACTCGATGTGGCCAAGGGAGATGCCGTTGTCATCATGGATGCCGATCTGCAGGACCCGCCTCATGTGGTTCATGAAATGCTGTCCAGGTATCGAGAAGGGTACGATGTTGCCTACGGCCAACGCGAAGCCCGCAGCGGCGAGACAATTTTCAAGCGTGTGACCGCATGGGCTTTTTACCGGCTCATGAGAAGTTTCGTTCATGCAGACCTGCCGGTGGATGCCGGCGACTTTCGCTTGATTTCACGGGAATGCCTCGACGCACTCAAAGGCATGCGCGAAACGCATCGATTTCTGCGCGGCATGGTTGCCTGGATTGGCTTCGCGCAGATTCCGGTTTTCTACAAGCGTGATGCACGCGCTGCCGGAGAAACGAAGTATCCGCTGAGCAAAATGCTGAAATTTGCCTGGACTGCCGCCTTGAGCTTCAGCCCGCTGCCTCTGCGGGCAAGCCTTGTTTTGGGGCTTGTCACGGCTTTTGTCGGCTTTCTTGCCGGACTCTACGCGCTGGTCGTCGCATTCATCCACTTCTTTGTGAAGGATGCAAACATGCCTTACAGCAGTGGTTGGGCGTCCATCATGACCATCACATGCCTGGTCGGTGGAGCCATTCTCGTGAGTGTGGGAGTTTTGGGCGAATATGTGGCCCGCATCTACGACGAAATCAAGGCGAGACCACTTTATCTGGTGAGCCATCGAAGAAATCTGGATCTTCCGTCGTCTCGATAAAAGCGACGGATGAGGGTCTGAACACGACAAATTTTGATCCAAGAAAATTGATCACCGTGGTGATGCCGGTCGCAAAAACGAACGCCACCTGCCACGGATGCGGAAGCAGTTTCAAGCCTATCGTGTTGAGGGTGGTATTGAGCATGATCGTTGTTCCGTAAAGCAGACCAAAGCGCAAAACCTGCGTAGCCGAGCCATGCCGGGCAGAAAACGTCCAAGCCCGATTGATGAAAAACACAACCACTGTTCCGGCAAGACATCCCAGTGCCTTGGCGGGAGTGACGTGAATTCCCAACTTCACAAGCAAACGATAGATGCTCACATCCGTGAACAATCCACAAAAGCCGGTGACCACGAACTTCATCATCTGATTGCGCAGATTTTTGTTTTCAAGAAGACGCATTGTCTGCGCCATGAAAAACTCAAACGACCTGCCCATGCAACTCCACCTCATCGTTCAGATTTCATCATAAAAACACGGACACCGGCTTGCGGCAAGGGGGAAAAGGGGGCAAAAAAAATGGACTCATCACAAGGAGTTCAAATGCAAAAACAAACGACACACCAAATCAGTTTGCCTGAAACGTGGCTTGCGCGGGCTTTTTTGGGGTTGATGGGCCTTGCTGTGGGCCTTGGGGCCTTTGGTGCTCACGCACTGAAAGACTCCCGGACTCAAGCCCAATTGGAAACCTGGAAAACTGCGACGCTCTACGTATTGATTCACGCCCTGGCTGGTGCAATGTTGTCGCTGTTGGCGCTTGTCGGCAATCGATCGACAACGCCGGAACAGCCGAGTGCAGGGTTTGCGTCTACAGAAACTTCGCGACGCTCAAACGACAGTCTCCATATTCCGCTTTCGACTCTCTATATGTTTCTCATGGGATGCATTCTGTTTGGCGGAAGTCTTTATGCACTGGTCCTGACACAAATCAGCCTCCTTGGGGCTGTTACACCCTTTGGAGGCATCATGTTCATTTCGGGCTGGTTGAATCTTGCCGTGAAGTTAGGGAGACGAGCAGCGCCCCAACACGAAAGACTCAATCAAAAGGAATAACGCAATCCGGCGGGAGTGATTCCCAGTGCCATTCCGCTGATGGTGATTTCGTTGTCCTTGTTCGACTTGTCAGTGATGGATGTGTATCCCACGCCGACTCCACCAAAATATTCAAGGCCCGGGCTGAGTTCCTTGACCAGTTTGGCTTTGACCTCAAACGCTGTGCCGGATTGGTCCTTGGTTTTTGTGGTGGTGCTGTCCTTGGTTGTTTCAGCCGTGTTGGAAATCAACAAAAACCGTGCTTCGGCCTCCATGGGAAAACCCGCAAATTCGGTAAAATAGTAAGCCTGCGGACCAACGGTCATGCTTGAATCCACCGTTTCGTTCTTGTTTGCGTCTTTTTCAGAGGTTCGACCGTAGCTGAGGTAGGCGCCGACCTCCAGACTGGACGAAACATTAAAACCCAAACCGATGTTCGATGGGGTCCCTGCCTCGAGCGAAAGCCCTGGCCTGACCGTGTACGAACCAAAGCGACCGTAGAAATCGAGTGTTTTGGGCATGGTTGTGATGGTTGTGCGCGGTGTCTCAACAGTCGTGTTTTTCACCGTGGTTTTCAAGCCGAGGTATTGGAACGGCAGAATCTCAAGGCTCAGATACGAGCCACCTGAGCCCGATGAACCGCCCAAACTCCCTGAACCACCCATGGCGACCAAAGTCCCATTTTTTGGAATGGAACCGGAGATGGTACCCGCGCCGCCGGATTTTCTGGGCGAGGCAGAAGCCACTGCTGCAATCAAAAAAGAAGAGACAACAGCAAATGCTGTAGCTGAAGCGCGCAGAATCATCGAAAATCCCCCTGTGGAACAATTTTTTGGATCTTTTTGCGAATTTCACAATCCCGTCCAAAGAAGTCAAGTCCGCGGGGGCAAAATCTTCCCACAAAACAATCTGATGGTTGCCGATACAAGGTGTGGCTTGGAGGAATCTGATGCAGAGGCTACAGGTCGGCCAAAAAATTTGTGCGGGACGCTTTGTCATTCAATCGCTTTTGGGGATTGGGGGCAGCGGCGAGGTTTACCTCGCGCAAGAACTTTCTGGCGAGACACCGAAACTCGTTGCGCTGAAAGTGTTCACTGAAAATACATCGAGCGAGACTTCTATTCTTGAACTCCACGACCGAATTCACCGGGAAGCGGACGCGTTGTCGAAAATCAAGCACGAGAGCATCATTCGGGCTTCGGAAGTCATCAACACCGGTGAGATGACAATCCTGGTGCAGGAATATCTTGCGGGTGGCACGTTGCACGATGCCATCCGAAGGGATCCGCACGAATTCAAGAAACCATACACATGGTTGAATTTGGCTTGCAATTTGGCGGAGGGACTCGAGGCAGTCCACTCTGCAGGAATCAGCCACGGTGACATCAAACCGGGAAACATCGGATTCAGGGACCTGGCACAAAGCCATCCCGTCTATCTCGACTTTGGTCAGGCATCACTCGTCAACAGCGGAGACTTTTTAACCCGCTCCGCCCAGGCCATGGCAACACTCCCCTACCTTGCACCCGAGAGAACCGGATTTGTGAAGTCCATGAGGGAGGAACAATCCGACCTTTATTCGCTTGGAGCAACGCTCTACGAGATTGCTGCTGGTCACCCACCTTTTGAAGACTCGACTCCAAAAGCATTGCTAGAGAAAATCCTCAATGGAGTTCCAGAACCCTTGCACGAGATTGTTGAGGATTTTCCAGTCCCGCTCAGCGACCTTGTACAAAAATTGCTGCGAAAAAATCCGGAGGATCGCTACTTCACTGCGCGAGGATTGGCTGCAGACATCAGGGTGTGTCTGGAGGAACTCGAGTCCAAAGGCAAGATCAAGTCA
>JBMSQQ010000113.1:0-9464 GCA_049423385.1 Silvanigrellaceae bacterium
CGAGGTTGCTCCTCGGGTGTCAACTTTCGCATACCCAATTGCCGCACTGCGAGAATGGAATTGCAATGTTCCCATTCGTCGATCAGCTGACAAAACTCTCTTTGAACCACCCTCAGCACGGCAATGTTTTGCCCAATGCTGCTCGGCTCCTGGGAATCTTCCCATTTCAGGAGATTCAAGTCGCACGCCCGTGCCAGTGAGAAGCGAAACGGGAATGGCAAAAACAAATCCGTCCTTGAAATCTGCACGCCCCACTCTGTAATCCTGAGAAAAAAATCCGGACGCCCGGGGTGTGAAACCAGAAGGGGATCTTCAGGGCATTCGCAATAGTGAACCAAAGTCCGGAATTGAAAATTGCGATCACCGGGCCCATGCCAAAAATAGATGGCAAGATTGAGTGCTCCTTCGAGAGCAGCCAAAGCGTCCTGCAATTCAGTTCCGCCGTCCTCCAAGGAGGACACACCAACTGTCCTCAATGCATTTGAGACAAGATCCAACACAGCATGTGAAAGCTCGTGCACTGCCTGACTGCGCTTCCCGGACTGAACCGCCGGCTCGAGAATACCCCGATATCGACTCAAAAAAACCGAAAAATCAGGGTGCTGCGCGATGGACAGCAAACGCTGTTCAAATCCTGGCCAGCTGCTTTTGAGTGCTGTGAAGATGTTCTGGCAACGGGAAGACTGCATGAAGGGTTTCATGAAAAAATCAACTCTCGCATCTTGGATTCATGAAAATAATTTTTCAAGTTGGGCTTCCATTTCTTCCATTTGCTCATCGCAATCCAGACCAGCTGCAGACTTCGCCAAGAGCTCTTCATATCCTGCAATGAGCGACAACATTTGCTGCTGCTGCGGTGACCCCGAAGACATGCGCATCAACTGTCGTCTCGCCTTCACCAACATCGCGTTTTGTTGGAGCCCAAGGCCGCCACCGGCAAACCCCGAAGCTGGACTTGATGCGGAAGCACCTGCTGCATCGCTCTCCACCGCGTGGAGAACCTGTGCTGCGATATTTGACTCAGTGCTGCCCTCGTTCAATTCGGCATCGGCGACCTTGACCCAACCGGTAACTTCACCTGTTCGACTGTCGAAAACCGCTTCCGCCTGATTGGTTGTCTTGAGTTGCTTTGCGAGCACGTGAACCATGCCGTTTTGATCATAGGTGAGCTGAATTTCACATTGGCTTCCGGCTGGACACGGTTGTTTGAGTGGGAACATGAAAGTGCCAATCATTCTGTTCTCACCAACGGAATCGCCATCTCCCTGCACTACAATCACTTGAACCGCAGCCTGATTTTCATAAAGCGTGTTGAAAAATTCACTTCGTTTTGACGGCAGTGCCGAATTGCGGTGGATGATTGGGGCAACCCGTAGAAGGGCTCGGAGGTCGCGATGAAAATCGTCGATCCGATCGCCCAGGATGGAATTCAATTGTTCTTCCGAGACCGGACTCAGGATTCCATACTTCTTTGCAACACTTTTGAAATTTGCATCGATGCTTCTGCTGTCCTCGGCAACCCCAACCCCGAGGGTGTGACTGCAAACATCCACAAGAATCGTGTTTGGCTGCAGTCCCAAAATGATGGCTGCCTGCACCGATGCTCCCCAACTGACAGCGAGATCGGGCTCAAGTCGCGCATCAACAAGACAATCCGGAAAATACTGCTCGAGCATCTTCCGCACGATGGCAACCCGCGTGCTTCCACCGACCAGCAGGATCCGCGAAATGTTTTTTGCTTTCTTGCGTGCCGCATGAATGGCCCGTTCTGTGAGAGCCAATGTCTTTTGAACGAAAGGCGCGGCCAGGGAATCAAAAACGTCGCGTGTGATCACAACATCGATTGAAGCTCCTGCATCGTCCAGGGAATCCGAGCGAACCACGACTTGACCATCGGTCTGCAATTTTTTTTTGGCATCTTCAGCCAATTTGAGCAGAGATTTGAAGCCGGCTGTTCCGGGTTTGATGCGACGCGCGGCCAAAGGCGGACCAACATGCGTCAACAAATGTTCTGCAAGTGCCTGATCGAGATCGTCTCCCCCAAGCATGACATCACCTTCGCTTGCCAGAACATTGAACACGAGTCCATCGCGCTCGACGACACTGACATCAAAGGTTCCTCCACCGAGGTCATAAACAACCAGGGTTTCCTTTTCCAAATGCCGCACATCCGGCAGCATGCTGTAGGCCAGAGCCGCAGCGGTGGGCTCATTGACGATGCGCAAGACGTTGATGTTTGCCGATTCGGCTGCAGCAATCGTTGCGGAGCGGGCTGCGTCATCAAAGTGCGCCGGGACCGTCACCACGGCCCAGAGTCCACCGTGTTTTGAAATCTCCTGCTCCAACTGCGAGTGCGAAGCCAAATACTTGAGCACAGAGGATGCGGCTTGCTCCGGGGTGTAGGACTTGCCATTGGATGTAAAATTGAGATCGGGCTGACCCATTTGCCGTTTTGTGCTGCGAATAATTTCTGAGACATCGCCTCCCGTCCGCCGGATTGCATCGCGGCCAATCGTCTCGGTACCCGTGCCAGGATCCCAGTGAACGACGGAAGGAACCAAAGGCGCATCGTCCGAGTATTTCAGGGTTGACGGCTGCTCGAGCACATCATCGAAAAATGAAACAACCGAATTGGTGGTTCCGAGGTCGATTCCCACGGCCTTGACGCCCACTGGAGGACGCTTGATTCCCTTGGTGGACTGAGCTGACAATGGCTGTGCTTGTCGTGTACCTTGGGATCGGGGTTTGAACGGAACAACCGTCATTCTGGTTTTACTCCGAAGAATTGATGCAACGGGATGCGAAGCACGAACGCAGTTTATAGCTTTGGTGGAACAAGAACACAATGAAGAAGCCTGATTTCCGCTCACATCCAACAGCCACCCACACAGTGGAAATTGGCGACGAAAAATACATGAGTATGTCTCTCAGGTTGATTATGCCTGGAGATTTGAATGCAGCCGGGCGACTTTTCGGCGGAAGGCTCATGGAATGGGTCGACGAAATTGCAGCTTTGTACTGCATGTCGCAACTTGCGCGCAAACAAATCGTCACCAAAAAGATATCGGAAGTTATTTTCAATGAACCTGCCGACCTGCGGGACGTGCTTGAATTCTTTTGCCGCATCAAAAATGTCGGGCGGACGTCCGTCACCATTGAATGCCTCGTGATGACAAAAATCCTCTCCCCCGGAGACAGGGTTAAACTCATCGTTGCCTGTGACCTGGTCTTCGTTTCCATCGATGACCAGGGCAGGCCCGAGCCGCACGGTTATGTTCACGGGAGCAGTGAAGCATGAAAATCTATGCCATTCGCCATGGTCAGACTGACTACAACGCCGAAAAGCGTTTTCAGGGCCAGGCGGACATTCCTCTCAATGGCAACGGCGAAGATCAGGCTCGACGCTCTGGTCTGGTCCTCAGCCAGTTGCTGGCTCAATCTGCACCCAAAAATGGAATCAAGATCATCTCGAGCGACTTGAAGCGCACCAGACAGACCACGCAAATCATCAGCGATGAACTGCAAAAATCCATCGTGGGTGTCGCCATCCAGACCTCATATGACGACCGCCTGAGGGAATTTCACTGCGGCCTTTTCGAGAACATGACCTACGACGAATTTGTTTTGCATAATCCGGATGTGGCTTCGGATTACATGAAAAAGTTTGATGAAGATTTTTATGGCACCAAATATCCGGGCCCTGGCGGTGAATCCCGACTCGACGTGATGAATCGCGTGGGTCAGGTCTTGCTGGAAGTGCAGTCAAGCGCTGCGGACGAAAGCTTTGTCTGGATTGTTCATGGCGGTGTCATCGATGTCCTGCTTGAACTCGCACATATTCAGGACTGCACAGATTCACCCAACCGCATTTCAGCCGGAAACGGAGATATTCTTGTTTTGCAGCGCGAGCAATTGGCGAAACCAACCTGCCAGAGAAGCACCCAGCTTGGTCATTCCAAGGTTTGGCGATTGGAGCGTCATTATCGGATTGGCGACACGCGCGCTGCTAAGGTCGTTCGTTGAAAGTGTGAACACAATTCAATAACGTCCAATCCTGTTTACAACCACATCTTCAATTTCGCTGAACTGCAATGGCCGCGCAACCCGCACGACTTCGGAGATTTCGCTTGCGGAGACGGGTTGGAATGTATCCAAAGGCGCCAATGGCACTCTCCCGGTAATCGATGAGACTTGCGAGAAACCACTCGCAGGCAAGAATTCAGCCGACCCGTTGAGTGGCAGGTTGAGCACAACCGGATGAACCTGCAATCCACTTTCCTCATAACCACCAATAAGCAGCCTGTCACCGGGAATTTGAGCCGCAATCTTCAATCCGTCGGGCTTTGAGGAATAAATTTTCCGTGACCACAAGACGTTTCCTTGAAAATCAATTTCACAAAGCCAGCCATCGTCGTGCGCGTGTGTTTCATGATTTTGATTGTTCCATGTGCCGGCAAGCAAAAAGCCCTCGGGTGTCTGGCTTAGCGAATTCGGATGAGCTGTGGCATCCAATCCAGTCACCATGCTCAAACCACCATCCTGATTCATTCCAAGCAGCCAAGGTTTGTGAACAATGCCCTCACCCGCCTTTTCCTCCCTGTATCCAAGAATCCCGAATCCAGAGTTGACCTTAGCCGGTGCAGAAATTGCGACGACCGATCCAACGGCAATGCGCTTTGAAAACACCGGCTGTCCATTTGCCTCCAACATTGTCACCCAAGCGGATTTCCCGGAATTCGATTGTGATGCAGGGAGCCCTGAACCTGCGAGCTCAGAGACCTGACCGCCAATCATCAACCTTCCATTGGGCATCAGGCGCAGCGCTTTGACTTCCGCGACCGCAGCCTCTGCAGAATATTTCCTGGTCCATTGATGTTCCCCAGCCGCAGAAAAGCGCGACACAAAAACCACCCCAGGTTGGCCAGCGCCTGGATTGTGGAGAACTCCTGCAATGTATATGGCATCACTCGCCTGCCCAAAATCCACTGCCACAACCTGCGGATCTCCAGGCATTCTGAATTCCCAACTCCAGAGTGTTCTGCCCGAGATGTCGGAACGTTCAAGAACCAGGCTGTTGGAGGTGTCGCCGATCAACAATTGTCCACCGTCATTGAGGGATTTCACCAAGCGCCCCATTTGATTGAGCACCTGCTCGCGGCGTGCCACTTGAACCGCACCGTTTGACGCCATCCGATAAAACGGTGTCGAGTTCTCGCGCGGCAGAATCATCGCCAATCCGCCCTGTGCAGCAAAATCCATTTCCATGGCATTGTCATTTGCAGCCGATGAACTGGACGTCGACTGTTGATATCGCCACGCGAATGTTCGGGGGTCACCGCCCGGCACTTCGGTGGGCAAACAACTTCCGCGCCCCAGCTCCTTGTCCAGCCAGTTCCATTTTTCCTGAAATGCTCCCAATTTGATGCTGAGCAACTGCAGCTGAACTCCCAACGAATTGTCGCCAATGGCACGGTTCAAATAACAATCCTTTTCGCGCAGGTGAAAATCGCTCCCCAACGCGAACTTGATCGATGCATAGGCACTCAGAGTCTCATAGAGGGACAATTCCGCCTTCACTCTGAATCCCGCTTGAACCTTTCCCTTGGGAATCTGAGCAAACGGCGGCAATGCTGATCCCGAATGTTCGTATTCTCGAACCCGATTGAATTCCGAATTCGCATAACCAAGGCCCGACTCAAATGATGACTCTCGCTCGCCGACAATTGCAACATCTCCGGTGGGAGTGGCTTGAGCTGTCAGTTCCACCGCAAGCGATGGCGTGAAAACCAATGGAAAACCGCCAATCGTGAGAACCAATGGACTATACCGTGCCTTGAACAATGGCCAGTTTTGACTGAGCGGTACATTCAAGAAACCCGACAGCGCAAATCGACTGAACTCATGCCCTTTCATGGAGAACG
Source organism: Silvanigrellaceae bacterium (assembly GCA_049423385.1). Lineage (GTDB taxonomy): Bacteria > Bdellovibrionota_B > Oligoflexia > Silvanigrellales > Silvanigrellaceae > RFOM01. Next base: position 5,922 of record JBMSQQ010000113.1, read on the forward strand.
AGAACTCGTCCAACTGTCCGCCGCTGATGCGCAGAACAATTTTCGCGTTCTTTTGGGTGCTCAGCGCAGCGCTCAGTTTCAATTGATCATCATGAGTCCTGCGGTTGCCGTCGATATCAGACAAAATGAAATCTGAAATATTGAATGAGATTCCTGCGAACCGAGTTCCGTTGCTTACAGAAAATACCCCCTGTGAAACCGAGACTCCATTTTGCAGTTCAGCTCCCGCATCGGGTGGCAACTTGTCGAGCGAAATAGCCGTTTCAACCCGCGCTTCATCGATTGCTTCGGTGAGAGTCGCAGGCACGGTGGAAACAAAAACTTCTCCGGGGGCATCTTTCACGGAGACGATTTTTCGGATTGCTCCCAAAGGTGCCACTGGCGCAGGAGGAATGATGAGAATATCGCCTTCGGAGAAAGACTGTCCCGAGTATCCGGTTGAGACTCCCCGCAACAACTTTTGGATGCGAACGGCTGCATTGTCTTCTGAAATTGAAAATGCACTTGTTTTTTCAAGTGGTACAATCCGCGAACGAATGGATGGCTTGATGAAGTTTTCCGGAGCATCCTTGCTGCTGCCATCACCCACAAGATTGACGCCTTTTGTTCCGCGCCCACAAGCTGAAGAAAGAATGGTTGCACAACCGGCGAGAGCGACCAATGGACGTCGGATTTTTGATTTCAAACCATGTGCTCCACTCTTTGGCCAACCACGTTACTTTATCAGTTCTGGTTGGGAAGAGCCGAAAACAAGGGTCAAATTAATGAACGGATGGTGTTTTGATGAGCTGACCACAAGCAGCCGCGATGTCACGCCCCTTGGAAAGCCGCACGGTCACAACATGACCTTTCTCGCGCAAGGCATCCCTGAATTGCCACACCCTCGCCAAATCGGGTCGACGAAATGCAGCACCTTCATGCTCGTTCAATGGAATCAAATTGATTTTGACCCTGAGCCCCTGCAACAAATCAGCAAGTGCTTCAGCGTGACCAGGAGTGTCGTTGATGTTCTTGATGAGCGTGTACTGAATCATGAAAGGCCGACCATAATCGCCCGACCTGCGCTTCAACAACGCAACCACTTCACCCAACGGATGCCTTGCATTCACAGGCATCACCTTGGTTCGCTCTTCATCGAAAGGTGAATGCAGACTGAGGGCAACACAAGTCTTCGACTTTTCCAGAAGCTTGTCCAGGTGCGGCAACAATCCCACAGTGCTGACGGTGATCTTGTTGTGGCTGATGTGCAGACCCTGATTGTCGGTAAAAATATCGATCGCGTCCAACAAGGCATCCAAATTGTCCAGAGGCTCGCCCATGCCCATGAACACGAGATTGGAGACACGCTCAAAACCGGCAACGGGGCCCTGTTGCGAACGTCTCCAGATTTCTGCTGCAATCACCTGACCCACAATTTCCGCGGCAGACAGGCTCCTGAGCAGCCCCATGCGCCCCGTTTGGCAGAATCGACAGCCCTGGGCGCAGCCCACCTGGGTTGAAAGGCACTGGGTCAGCCGGCCACGCTCGGGAATCAGCACTGTTTCGATTTCAAGCCCATCCTCGAGGGTCATGACCAGCTTGGATGAACCATCCATGCCGCTCGATTCGAAGCGGCTCACAACGGGAATTGAAAAAGAATAATTATTCTTTAAATAATCAATTGTTGCGAGATGAGATTCATTCGGAAAACTGGGTGGCCAGACTTCCGGTCGACCACGCGCGTACAATCCCTCAAAAACACGGTTGGCACGGCTTGGAGCACTTTTGCTGCCGAATTTTTCGGAAATCAAAGATTCCAAGTGTTTTCGCGTCAATTCCAAAACGTGCCGCTGCATTGAGCCTCCTCAAACCTGCTTTTCTTGTGACGAATTCGAGAGTGGGTCAAGAGCGAATATTGACCACCCGGCCGTCTTTCCTCCGACACCTTGGCTTGGACTTCCGCCAGGACAACGGTAGAGTCGCCCAAAAGTCCAAAAAGGAGCTTCGGACATGTGGCTGCAGGGAAATGCGCGTGGAATTTGCGTTGGCCTTGATTCAGGAATGATGTCGTCGGGTGAGCTCAATCGCGAGCAGGTGATCCGTGCAGGACTGAATTTTGACCGGGTTCAATCTCATCAGGAGCGCATTCTTTCCGTCTTGACCTCTGGAAGGGAAACCACCCTTCCGATTGTCGGCGCCTGCACGACCAGCAATGGAGCGGTGATCCCCTGGAAAACGTTGGTTCGCTTCGCAGAGGGGGAGCGCCTGACGGCAGCCCAACGGCGAGCGCGGCGAGCAGCATTCCACTACTGGTGCAGACAGCACCTGGGAACTTTTATTCCTGCGGCCGGCGCTGCGTCCAGATTCATGGCATCGCTTGAAAGATTCATTCAAGACGTCAACCAACAGGTCCCCGAAATTGGCGAATGCTGCAGGCGTTGGTTTCGACAGGAAGGTGGAGCGGAAAATATTGCAAACCGTTCGAAGCGACTCGATTCCCTCGCCGCTCTTGCTGCCATGCCCCTGAATGCAGACATCAAGGTCATTCCTCAGCTCCTGGGGGATTGGAACAAGACCGAAATTTTCCGTGAATTCGATCATTTGTCCCGTTCTCTTGAATTGTATTTCACCGAGGGACGCGACAGCGAGACCCTGGGACATCCGCTAAATTCAGTCCACTCGAACGAACAGGCCAATGAAAACCTGCTCGACAATTCCCATTGGAGAATTCACTGGGAAAGTGACGGGTCCGCCGGACATCGACATGCAGGCGACAAAGCTTCGCCACGGGACGTCCACTGGCTCGATGCACTCCAAAGCCAGCCCCCAGGCGAAGCAAAAACCATGGGAAAAAGGCTGCGTCGCGACCTGACTGAAAAAGAGCGCCTCAGCCTGCGTTGTTACGCAGCTGCTTTCACATTGATTGAACGCTACCGAGGGCATCCAAAAGCGCTCGTGCCGACCACAGGCGAGGGAGACTCATTCCTGTTTCTCAAACTCATTGAGCAGATCGCCCTGCTTCCCAGTTCCATCAGCGTCTATGTTGCTCCATTCAAGCAAACGAACAACTTCAAGTCGGAAATTGATTGCGGCAGGCAACGTATCATCCGTCAGGCCCAGAATGTTTTTGATTTGGCCGGCACTCAGTTCGCACCAGACTGGCTGAAGCCATCGACTCAAAATCACCCCGCGCAGTCGACGGTGCTTGAACAAGGTCTTGAACTTTGCACCTTGCGCTTCAATGAAGACGGCACGCCGGTGATGAACGACGATGGATCGTACAGTTCCGTGGCAGCCGGTCACGGAGAACTGCTCAACCTGTTCCCCGACATCGCTGCCCAATGGCCAAACATCGAATGCATGCACATCCGCAATATCGACAACGTCATTGGCACTCAGCAGGAACGCCAACAGGAGTTGAGCGCGGTCGCAGAAACGTTCCGACTTTTACGTGATACACTTGAATTCCTGCGTGCCGAAGTCGAAGACTTCCTGCCACACTGCAGAACCTCCAACAACAATGACAAGCTCTGCTTGTGGAGCGATAGCTTTAATTGCTTCTTG
>JBMSQQ010000114.1:0-9332 GCA_049423385.1 Silvanigrellaceae bacterium
TCCAAATTTGGACTTGAATGCAGAAAGCTCTTCATTCTTCATGGGGCGGCTCATCGGGCCGAACTGAGCAGTTCCTTCAATGAGGGCTGTTGGCGCTGTCGCGGATCCCTTTCCTTCAACCTCGATTTTCACTCCTGGATAAAGCTTGCGGAAAGCCTCGGACCATAGCGCCATTTCGTTGTTCATGGAATCCGAACCGATCGACTTGAGCGTTCCACTCACCCCGGATGTCACTTTGTAGCCAGGAAGTTTTTCGTTTGATGCGGTCGGCTTGTTTTTTGCCGCCTGGGCTGCTGCGAAGACAAAGACTGAGCTCAAGAGTGCAGTTGCGGAAGCAGTCTTGCGAAGAAATGACTTCATCTGGCTTTTCCTCCGGAAAAATAGGTCGAACCAAGTCCAACTGAACCTGGTTAGCTACAGGCCAGGGGTCCAACTTGCAAAGGACGCATGTGAACAATTTGTGTCAGTGACTCGTCCCCGGGTCCACGATTCTTTGAGTTCGCTGCTTGTTTGCTTCAATATTTGGCGCTGAACGATGGGAGATGTGGTTTTTCGATGCTGCTTGTGTTACAAATCCCCCGGTTTCGGTTGGATTTTATAGCGAGCTATTGGCTGGGAGCTGGTCCATGCATTTAATCTGGAAGCGTCCGGATGGATTTCACAACGCGGTCCCTGAAGACTTTCGCCGAGTCATGTTGAGCAACGGTGGGAATTTGTGGCTGCATCGATCTGAATGTGATTGGTACCCTTTTCAGGTGAATGGCGATTGGGCGAGTCAAGAGCAGACTGTTCGAATCAATCGAATGGTCAACATTCTCGATGCGAGCGACGAAGCCTGGAAATCGTTTATCGATCAAGATTGCGGTGATGACCTTTCACCAAATTCAACACCCGAAAAGCACGCGAAGGGTTTGGTGGAGTGGCTGGAAGGTTTGAAGGGCTGTTTGCGCGGGAACACGTGGGAAGTGGACATCATGAATTGTGCGCTTTCGGATGCGCAGAAACGTCTCAAGGACAACCGCTGAAAAATTTCAGACGTGGCGGACCAGCGACGTTCATTGTGCACAACAAAAACAACTGTCGACGTCTCCTGTCCTGGATGAACTTGAAGACCTGAAGAGATGAATTTCAGGAAAGAAAAAGCACGCAACTGGATATCATTCCATTTGCGTGCTTTTTCTTTTGCCATTTGGCATCAAGCATCAACCAGCTGAGAGAGCTCCAGCCCGCATTTTCAGGTCGGGCCCGGACCGACTCAAGCGAGTTTCAGGCCAACCTTGGCGGCGTATGCTTCAACACCAATCTTGTTGATGGTGCGCAGAGCGGATGTGCTCACGCGCAAGCGAACGCTGCGGCCCAGTGAAGGCACAAAAATGCTCTTGTCCTGCAGGTTGGCCTGCAGACGAACTTTGGTTTTGTTGTTGGCGTGCGAAACGCGGTTGCCAACAAGGCTAGCTTTCTTGGAAAATTCACAAATGCGCGACATGAGAAACCCCTTAATCATCGACACGTCTCTGGACCCCCGTGGTTAACAGCCTGTTTTGGAAAATGCAAGCGCAATTGAGGACTATCTCGCAGGCGACAGTTGACAGCTCCGGATTGGCGTCCATATTCGCCCATGAGCAAATTTGGAGGGGTTTTGCGATGAATCAGGACAAGGATTCCAGAGAGTTGATGGATTCTTCTGAGCCCTCCGGCGCGCTTGTGCCGGTTCCCAAGGCCCCATTGCTCGAAGGTGGGCAATCCGAAACGGTCAAGGACCTCAAGCCTCTGGTGCTCCTGCCGGTCAAAAATTCGGTTCTCTTTCCACACAACGTCGTTCCCGTGAGTCCCACTGAGCAATGGGGGCATGAGGCCCTCGAGAAGGCGGTCCGGAAAGGCACAGTGATTGGCATCGTCGCCATCCGGGAGGATGCGGGCGAGCCGCTGCGCAGCGTTGATTTGTACGACTATGGTACCGAGGCCAAGGTCATCAAGGTGATTCGCTTTCCCGATGGTACTTCGGGAGCAGTCGTGCAGGGTATTCGACGATTCAAGATTGAAAGCATCCAGTCTGAAATGGATCGCCCGATGACTGCGCTCGTTGATTTTCCATTGAGCGAATCACCCGAAGAGTCATTGGAACTCTCAGCACTTGAACGTGGATTGAAGCAGTTGATTCAAAAAGCGGTCAGTTTGAGTCCAAACATTCCCAACGAAGCCAATATTTTTATCGAAAATGTGAGCGATCCGGTTTATCTCGCCGATCTCGTCGTTCCTTATCTGAGCATTGAGACCAGCAAGAAACAAGCTCTGCTTGAGACCGACAGTGTTCTTGAGCGTCTCCGCCTTGTTCAAAAGCATCTGACCCGCGAGATTGAAATTCTTGAGATGTCCCAGCGCATCCAGTCGGAAATCAAGGGCGAGGTTGGCAAGCAACAACGACGTTATTACGTGAAGGAACAACTCAAGTTGTTGCAAAGGGAACTGGGTGAGTTGGACGGGAAAAGTCCGACTTCAGCTGGCCAGGAACCGCAGGATCTGAAGGAACGGGTTGAGAAAAGTGCCATGACCGTTGAGGCGAAGACGGCTGCGCTTCGTGAAATCGATCGCATGGGAGTGATGCAGGCCGGCAGCCCCGAATATTCGGTGAGCCATACTTATGTGAATTGGTTGCTCGACATGCCTTGGGGCGTTCGGACACAAAAGAAAGTGGATTTGCGGGAAGCTCGTGAATTGCTTGAATCCGAGCATCATGGCCTTGAAAAGGTCAAACGGCGCATTCTTGAGTTTTTGGCTGTGTACGCGCTCAAAGGGAGTCTCAAGGGGCCGATTCTGTTGCTCGTGGGGCCACCCGGAGTGGGCAAGACAAGTCTTGGAAAGTCTGTGGCCAAGGCGTTGGGACGAAAGTTCCATCGCATCGCACTTGGAGGGGTTCGGGACGAGTCTGAAATTCGCGGACATCGGCGGACCTATGTAGGGGCCATGCCAGGCAAGATTGCCGAGGCGCTGAAAAAGTCCGGGAGCATGGATCCCGTGATTTTGCTAGATGAAGTGGACAAAATTTCTGCCGATTTTCGTGGAGATCCGTCGTCTGCATTGTTGGAGGTTTTGGACTCCGAACAAAATCATGCTTTCACCGATCACTACTTGAACGTGCCTGTCGACTTGAGCCAGGTCTTGTTCATAGGCACGGCAAACAGTTTGTCGACAATCCAAGGACCTCTCCGCGACCGCATGGAGATCGTGGAGCTCGACAGCTACACGTTGGAAGAAAAAGTTGGAATTGCTCAAAAGTATTTGCTTCCGCAGGTTGTTGAAGAACACGGACTGGGTGAGCATTTGCGCATCAGTGTCTCAGATTTGCTGATGCGGGACATTGTGCGTGGCTACACGCGCGAGGCGGGTGTCCGACAACTCAAGCGAGAGTTGTCTGCCTTGGCTCGTGGGTTTGCAACCGAGATTGTCGAGTCGGATGAGTTCACCAGAAACACGTCAAAAAATTCTGCAGTCATGCGAAGAGCAAATCTTCGTCCGCGCAACAAGGCGGTCTCGCGCAAGGATGTCGACAAAATTCTTGGCCGGCAAAGATTTTTGGAACAGTCGAAACCAACAAAACTGCCCGTCGGAGTCTCAACAGGGCTCGCTTATACGCCGGTGGGTGGAGACGTCCTGATGATAGAGGCGGCCCGGACGCCCGTTGGCAACGGAAAGCTTACCATCACGGGCCAACTTGGCGACGTCATGAAAGAAAGTGTGCAAACGGCGCTGGGCCTGCTCAAGTCGATGGATTCGGCTTGTGGAGTGGATGGCAAAGCGCTCCAGTCCTCGGACCTGCACGTCCATTTTCCGGCAGGTGCTGTGAAGAAGGATGGCCCGAGTGCTGGGATTGCGATTTTTTCTGCTCTTGCGGGATTGTATTCCGGGCGCTCGATTTCATCCGATCTGGCCATGACTGGGGAAATATCCTTGCGCGGCGATGTTTTGCCGGTCGGGGGAATCAAGGAGAAAATTCTTGCGGCCCAACGCTATGGTGTGAAAAGGGTGCTTGTTCCAGTGGACAATTTGCGCGACCTCGACGAAATACCGGAGAACGTGCTCAAGACGTTGCATGTACAAGGAGTTCGGCGCGTGGAAGAAGTGGTTGAGGCGGTCTTTGGTGTCCGCAGCTCGCAGGGAGCCAAGAAATCGCGCGAATCAAAGAAGACAAGGTGACACACTTTCGTGCCCAGTTATTTGGACCATAACGCGACCAGCCCAGCGTCTGCCGAACATCTCTCGGCGGTTTTTTCGCGACTTCAATTGGTCGCTGCGAATCCATCCAGCCCCCACGCGGCCGGTCGAACAGCCAGTGTGGCTTTGGCAACGGCACGCAAGCAGATTGCTGCCAGCGTCGATGCCGATCCCGGCGAAGTGATCTTTGTCTCGGGGGGCTCTGAGGCAAACAATCTTGGCACTTCAGCTGTACTGCGAGGCTTGGGCAGGGATATCTGCAAACGGCACGCCATCACGTCTGCAATTGAACATCCGAGCGTTCTTGAACCCCTCAAGGTTTTGCATGAACGCGAAAATCTGGCGCTGACCATCCTTCCTGTGGATTCCAATGGGGCCATTTCTCCGGCAGCACTTTTGGCAGCAATACGTCCGGATACGGCGCTGATTTCGGTGATGATTGCCAACAACGAGACGGGTGTTGTTCAGCCGCTTTTCCCTTTTGCTGAGTGGCTCAATGCCGTGCGTTGGTCCAAACTCAAGCCAGGACAAAATTGGCGTTCGATTTCCTCGGATGTTTTTCCAGAATGGGCGCGCGATCTCGATTCCGACGTCACCCAGGAGCAATTGCAGGGCATACATTTTCACGTCGACGCCGTGCAGGCCTGGGGCAAGATTCCCTTGCAGGAATGGTGCAGCAAGGGTTTTGATTCGATCAGCATCTGTGGCCACAAGCTCGGCGGATTGAGTGGAATCGGAGCGCTGATTCTGCGTCGGGGGCGAAAATTTCAACCGTTGATTTTAGGTGGTGCCCAGGAACGTTCCCGAAGGGCCGGAACCGAGAATCTTGCTGGAGTGCTGAGTCTGGGAATGATTGCCGAGAAAATTCAGGACCCGGACTGGTGGACGCGGATTTCGCACATGCGCGCGCGCCTGGAAAAACTTCAACAGCAAATTTCGGGATTGTCGGGAATTGTGCTCAATTCCGTGGGCAGCCCTGCGCTTCCCAACACCGTCAATTTCAGCGTCGATGGCACTCGTCGCAAAGGCGAGGATGTTTTGCTTGAACTCGACATTCGCGGTTTCTATGCAAGCAGTGGTTCCGCTTGCAGCAGCGGCGCAAATCGGCCATCGCACGTTCTGATGGCCCAGCACGACAATGCTCAATTGGCGCGCAACGCCGTGAGGATTTCGCTTTCACCGGACACGGGTGACAAGGAAATCGATGAACTTCTCGAAGCGCTCCGAGAAATTTTTCAAACCCATTGAATCGTTCCGTGTTTCGCCCTATAGCTCCCTCCGTTTCGTTGGCAAAACCAATTTGCGGTGGGTGGTGCGATGATGGAATCCGAATTGCTTGTATTTACTGGCAACGCAAACCCTCAATTGGCCAAGAGAATCTGTGAGTGGTTGGACGCTCCGCTGGGTTCTGCACTCATTGGCCGTTTCTCCGATGGAGAAACCCGGGTTGAGATTGAATCGAACGTCCGTGGACGTGACGTTTTTGTGATTCAGCCGACGTGCGCACCGGCGAACGAACACATCATGGAATTGCTCATCACTGTCGACGCTCTCAGGCGCGCCAGTGCCCAACGGATTACAGCCGTGATTCCATACTATGGCTATGGGCGACAGGAGCGCAAAAGCGCGCCTCGCACTCCCATCACAGCCAAGCTTGTTGCCGATCTCCTTGAAAGCGCAGGCGTGAGCCGGATTCTGACCCTTGAACTGCACACCAGCGCTGTCCAGGGCTTTTTCAATGTTCCCGTCGATCATCTGTTCAGCAAGCCGGTGTTTTTTGAGCATCTCGCGCGCATGGAATTGCAAAACCCGATAGTCGTTTCACCGGATGCGGGCGGTGTTGAAAGAGCGCGTGCATTGGCGAAGCTGCTCGATTGCGGATTGGCCATTGTTGACAAGCGCCGCGACCGGCCCGGAGTTTCGCAGGTGATGCACCTGATTGGCGACGTGAAGGACAAAACAGCGATATTGGTGGACGACATTTGCGATACCGCAGGCACCCTCAGTCAGGCTGCGAATGTGCTCAAGGAGCGCGGAGCAAACCGCGTGATTGCAGCAGTGACGCACGGCATTCTCACCGGACCCGCAGTTGAGCGAATTGAGAAGAGCGCAATCGACACGCTGCTCATCACGGATTCAATCCCCTTGCGTCCCGAGGCTTCCGCCTGCAGCAAGATTCAGATTTTGAGCGTTGCGGAATTGCTGGGTAAAGCAATTCGCCGAATCCACAATTCAGACTCCATCAGCAGCCTCTTCATCTGAGCCCGCTTCGCGGCTTTCTTTTTCTGAAGTCAAAATCTTGACGTAAATTGGCCAGGCGGTTAATGTGCCGACCAGGTCTTACTTTTTTACATGAATTGGCTGTTATTTCCTTGTTTCAGCTGGTTTCTCGTCTTGATGAAAGGGGTTGTTCCATGAATGGAACTCGTATGTCGACCATGGCGGCGCTTTTGCTCACGGTTACGGCACCTTCTGCGTTTGCGATCGTATCCCATCCTTCGGAAGAAGGAGTTGTGCGCGCAGCTTCGAGGCAAGAATCCTTTCAGGCATGGCGTATTCCCGCACCGGGTCAAACTTTGGGGCGTGTTGCCAGCGGAATATCCAAGTTCGAATCATTCGGCTCCCTGGGCACGGTGACGACTGTCGATTCTGTCACCCAGGAGCCAAAATCGCGCTTCGGACAATTGCCACTGAGCCTTGCAACTCTTTTTGGTGGTGAAGGCAAATTGAACCGATGGTTGAAGTCGACTCGATCCTCGACTTCTGCGCGCCAGTCTTTTGCGAGTCACCTCGAAAAACACTTGCGTCATTTTGCGGCCCAAAACGCTGCGGAGCTTTCATTGACCGGCCTGACCCTTCATTGGGATGCCAAGCGTTTTTATGTCGACCGCCAACATGTTTTTGCAAGCTTTTACGTCGCGGCAGCTGGCACGATCATTGAAGGTGCCGAGCTCACTTTCCGCTTCAATGAAGGTCAATTGACGAACATCGTCGAAAAAACATTTGGTGCCGAAAAGGCCGGTTTGACTTCTTTCAAGGCGCCTGTTTCGCGTGCGCTTGAAGCAGCGCGCGCTGTCCTGGGACCATCGGCCGATCTCAAAGCCGAGACTCTACATCAGCGCTATGTTCCTCGGGTCGACGGAACCCGCTACGTGTTGGAGCCTGCGATCACTTTTGATGCCAACTCCGCCACGGGTGAAACATTCACCATTGTCGCGCATGTGAGCAACAATGAGATTCTGTCATGGAATGCCAACACGATCTATTTTGATGCCCGCATCAATGGCGTGGTCAATCAGCGCACACCGCGTGGCCCACAGGCAACGGTTGGCATGCCATATGCGCAGGCCATGACCCGCAGTGGCTGGTTCGGACGCTCGACCATCTTTGATGCAGACGCCAATGGCACGGTGCAAATTCCCGATCGGCAATCGACGCGGGCATCGCTCAGTTCGACACGATTCAAGGTCGTCAACAACAGCGGTCAGTCTGCATCTGTGCCAGTGAACGGAGATGTCTTGTTTGATGCGCAAAGCAACTCGACGTTGGCTGAAAACACGACGTTCTATCACTTGTCGGTTGCACAGGCGTGGGCTCGTCCCGTGATCAACCCGAATTGGTTTTCCACGCAGGTTGTTGCCAATGTGAACATGAACGATATCTGCAACGCTTTCTGGAATGGCCGTTCGGTAAACTTTTTCAAGGCCGGCGAGCGTTCCATGAGCAATGGCAAGACTGTGTCGTGTGCCAACACCGGTGAGATCGCGGATGTTGTTTATCACGAATGGGGACATGGCTTGCACCACAACACAGGCGGAATTCGTGACCGCGCTTTCTCGGAAGGTATTGGAGACACGGTTGCACAGCTGATCACGGGTTCAGCAGACGTGGGTCCTGGCTTCTTTGCCGATGGTCGTCCTGTCCGTAACCTCGACGGGAACTACATGTATCCACCGAAGGAAAATGAGCGCGAAGTGCACAAGGAAGGCCTTATCTTCGGTTCTGCATATTTCCATCTGACGCAGGCGTTGGTTGCGAAATATGGAAACGAGGTGGGACGTGCGACAGCTCGCCAGTGGTTCTTGAAGATGCTTTACACGGCAAGTCAGTACACGGATACGTACGAGGCCTTGTTGGCATTGGATTCCGATTCAAGTCGCATGGACGCACGTGGACCAAATTACTGCATCATCAATGCGGCGTACTCTCGGCATGGTCTGGCCCCGCGGGATGCATCCTGCAAGTAAATTGAAGTCAGAAAATCAGCCAAACAACGAGGCGAAGGACGTGCGGATTTGATTCCCTCCTTCGCCTTCAAAAATGTCGCCATGGTTGACGATGATTCTGCGTGGATTCAGCTCGGCCATTTGCTCGACGAATTGAAGAAGTACCTTTCGCTCGCTCGTCATCACCCATTTCAGGGCACGTGTGGGTGCGCAGCAGTCACCCATGTTGTTCATTCTGAACAATGACCGCGGCAACAACTTCTCCGGCATTTTCATGTTCATCATCAAATCGCACAGAATCAGTGTTCGCGACAGCGGATGAAAAATCACTGTCTCTTCAAAACGGACACCCGTGACCGGAAAAAATTCCAGTTCACGGTCTGTGGTGATGTGGGAAACATCATTTGTGAAGATGACCCGACTGGCCAGATGAAGATGCCTGTTCAGCCAGGACTGCGGACAAACCAGCTGCGCTTGCGGAAATTGCTCAGCCATCCATTCCAAGTCCGAAGTGTGCCATTTGTTGGGAGCAACAATGCCGCGCACGAATCCCAATGAGGCCAACCATGCCACATCCTCTGCCGAGAGTTGCATGGGATTGTGAATCCAAACTTCATTGTTGCGGGTTCTGACAACAGTCATTCGACGAGCGAGGGCGTTGGTCCAGGTCCCATTCAAGATCCACAGCGAAGGAGCGACTTCCTCCGGTGGAGAATAGGGAAACTTGACTGACTGCGAATTTGGCGAAATTTCATCCATGCTTTCAATTTAGTTGGGCTGCAGTTATGAATCAACCACAGTGGGGTGTTGACGATTTGGCGAGTTGTTCAAATCAAACAGCGCACTGCAAATCGGACCGGGGTTCAAAGTCAGTCACGTCAACGAGTTTTTGTT
>JBMSQQ010000115.1:0-8876 GCA_049423385.1 Silvanigrellaceae bacterium
CAACGAGTGTGTTGATATAGGCTCGGAAGTCTCTGTTCCAAATCGACCCCGCATCGTCATAGAGAAACAACCTCACATCCGATGGCTTTTCGGGTGTGCATTTTTGCCACCCGACAAACTTGATTACCGTTCGTTCGTAAGCTCGGTAGACCTGATTTTCAATTTCACTGCGAAAAGTTTGTGTCGCGTTGGATGTAAATTCCCAACAGACATCGAGTGATTTTTTGTTCCAACGGGAAAAAGAGATCGTCTTGAATGAAGCTTTAGAGGAGGCAGGCTCAGCAGGAATTCCACAGGCTACGAAAAGCATTCCCAGAAATCCAAACAACAAAAGATTGAGAGCCATCTTGACCTCTGCCCATTTCCAGATTGCTGGGGCTGGTTGAATTCAGTTCTCCTCAAATGACGGCGCAGGGTTAGCAAAAGCTTGTCGGATGGTAAACAAAAAAAGGAGCAAAATGTGCAATATGTCGAAGAAATTGCTTGCTCTGTGGAACGAAAGGGGATACCTCGCAAACTTCGTTTGTTTGTGGGATACAACTCAAGGAAATACCATGAAAAAATTGCTTTCGATGTTGCTGGTTCTTTCTATTTTCCAGGTTCAAGGTTGGGCTCGCGCCAGCCAAGGCACACTCGACACTTCCTTTGCACAAATGGCTTCCGAAATTTCCAACGGAAAGCTCGACAAGGAAGGCATCGTCAATCGTGCCAAGGAGATTGTGGTCGATGCCAAGGCGTCGGGCATGACTGAGGAAGAATTCATCAGCAAGATGTCGCAAAAGATGGCCCTCAACATGAGCGACGCAGATGTTGCCAAAACCGTTTCCGAGCTGAAGGAAAAGCCTTCGATGGCCAAAATTGACGAGCTGGCAAGTCAGCTTTCGACAGTTAAAAGTGGCGACAAATTCCTGATGGTGCTGCTGACGTTTGCGATCATGAGCGCCCTGCTGATTGGTTTCTTCTTCTTGATCGCAGATCCCCACTATCCCCGCTAAGTAAAATGCGTAGATCAGAGTTCGCAGTTCTTTTGATATTTTGTTCATGGATGCCCGAGGCATGTTCTTCCAAAGAAACACACTCGGGTATTCGCACAATTTACAACAGCGACAATCGTATTCCGGTCTTTGGAAGCAACGCGAATCTGTCGCTCTATTCGAGTCAGGTGGCGATGTTGAGCCATCAGTACTCGGTTCAATCCAGCAGTCCGTCTGAAGTTTCATTCAAACAGCGGAGGTTGGGTGATGTTCTGCAACTGTGCAGCAACGAGCCATTTCGCGAACAGTGGATGTTGGGCGACTGTACGGGCTTCAGCCTTGATGGAAGAAATCTCGTGACAGCGCGTCATTGCATTCCCGACGAAGCAAGCTGTAAAAGTCGGCTGTTCGTTTTTGGTCGGACAAACCCATCCGAGTTTTCGTTTTCCAACTCCCAATTGCGTTCTTGCAAAAAAATTGTTGCCGCCCTGGAAAAAGAAGAAGGGGATTTGGTGTTGGTTGAGCTCGACAGACCTTTGGAGAATTTTTCCGGCATTTTGCAACCCGCTTCAGATCAGGCGAGCGACCTTGCCAATGCGAATACAGCTCCGAATGGTCTTTTCACGATCGGACATCCATTTGGAATTGCTCAGACGGCCTCTCCAATCGAGTCCTCTTTTCAACTGCTCGACAATATCTTCATGAATGCCCGTGCAGACGTTGCCCAGGGGATGTCGGGTGCTCCCGTGGTCGAGCTCCAGAAGGGGCTGGTTCATGGTGTGTTGGTGGGCGGAGATGTGGATTTGGAGTGGAACGAAGCAGAGAGCTGCAATCGTTCCAAAAACTGCTCTGGGGAAGCTTGCTCTGGCGAAAGATTTGCAAATCCTGCGGTGATCCAAAAACTTTTGAATTCACGCATTTGAAGTCACTCTTGTTGAAGTTTTGACGTTCCTGCTGCCGAACATTGTTGTGCCGGAAATCGGCAGGAATGTTCATTGCGAAGATTCAACGCGTTGGGCACACTTTTTTCATCATTGAAAAATGTGGAGGTGTGTTGATGCTCTCAAGAAACTTGCGTCTCGTTTCCTGCGGATTGTTCACGGCAGCAGCTTTGGTGGCTGGATCTTGTGGAAAAAAGAAGTCCTCTGATTCCGGTGATGACAAAAATCAAAGTGCAGCACAATTTTCATTGTCGGGACAGCTGGCGATCAGCAGTGCCCTGAATTTTGCCGGCGCAAGCGCACCCGACACCATCTACGCCATTCCGGCAAACACCATCGAAAATATTTACAGCTTCAGCAAGGAGAATTTGAAAACCATCAGCGTGGGTGCCGATGGAAGTTTCACTGCAAGCGTGGATGCGAACAAGGGCGACATGTTGTTTGTCGCGTTCGACAGCAAGGCGGCCAATCGCATGGATGGGATCCGCGGCGTGTTGTCCGTAAAAGACGACAGCGGCTCGCTGTTGCGCATTCCTGCCCAGGACGGCAAGGCAGCAGTGGATCTTGGGACAATGACGAATTCATCAGGCAAAGAGTTTGTATCTGGAAAGAAAACAGACGACGTGCAGTCGTCGTTTTCGCTCGACCTTGCCAAAATGAAGGAACTTGCGCGCACCGATGACTCTTCGCGGCAGCTTATCAATGTGGCCGCCAATATTCGCGAAAATGGCGATTTCTTTTTTGCCAAACCCTATATGGTTTTCAATGGCAAATCCTCCTCAATTAAAAACACTTTTTCTCAGGCCACCGACAGCAAGTACAATGGCTATGGATTGTATTTCGTTGCTCGTTGGAATGGCATCAAGCCCGAAGATTTTTGTAGCGGAGGCGGTGCTGCCCACAAGCTGAAACTGATTCCACCGACCAATGTGAAGCCAAAACTGTGCAAGAACAATGATTGCACCGATTTCGCAGAATACACTGTACTGACCAACGATAATACTGGCGGACTTCAATCCGAAGGCAGCAACCGCAGCGCCTGCATGAGCGAAGCATTTGCCAATGATGGCCAGTTTTATATCTACAAGGAATCCCGCAATGGCTTCGAGCCCCCCTTCGGCTTCAACTGGGGCGGAGGCGGCTACAACGGAAAAATGCCTGAGGGTGTTTGGGTGCTTCAGCTCGACGGTGCCGAAGTAGGACGTTACGATCTCAAGAGTGCCGACCCCATCAATTCCAATGAAAAAATTGTCGTGTACGCGCCAAGCATCAAGGCCACGGTCGACGGTTCAAACAAGTTGACCAAGGTCGAAATCGAGTGGTCCTTGTGGAACTCCGCAACCAGTTCATACGACAAGGTCGATGACGCTTCGTCGTTTGCCCGCAATGTTAAGGAAGTAGGGATCGAGGTTGCCGATTACACTGGCGGCTGCACAGGGGGCAAAAGCACATTTCAACCTGTCAGCAATCTCTCGGCATTTCCGTTTTCGGTTGACGTGAGTTCGTTTGGTGCGGCGTTTCCCCCCACAGACGGCTCGACGACTTCGAACTTTGGTTCTGTGTGTGAGTCTGAATCCATCGCTCTGAGCTACAGCCTCAACGGCGTGACTTACCGCTTCGACTTCCGGCCTTACTATCAGTAAGAGAATCAGAACGTATAGCCTATTTGAAACTTGAGAGCCGTGAATTGAACCGCAGTCAGAATGTCGATTGCGGTTTTCACGCTTTTCTTGTCGTTTTCGTCGGTGATGTAGGATGTGATGGCTTCATTCTTTTTCGCTGAAAACGGAACATTCAAGTCGATCCAGTCGGCACCCAGGGTGATTCCGTTGTCCAATTGCCAACGGTTGCCCAATCCAATGTTCAGGGAATAGAATTTGTATTCCAGCAAGTCCAAATGAGCCGGGCGATTGATGATTCTTGAGAGAATACTGTCGCCAATCACGACCGACAGCTTGCGATATGTGGCGCCGACCTTGGTGTTGAAGCTGTTCCCGGGAAAGTAGCGCATGGGCAGGGTGATGAGCGTGTCCGAGATTTTTCCGATGTCGAGCTTTGCAAGGGAAAAACCTATGCCGCCCGAAAGATATTCGGGATCGATGGTGACAGATTCACTGGCAACCCAGCCGGCCTGAAAACCCGATTTCGGCATTGGAAACGAGGCCAACACAAACGGACTCCAGTTGAGCGTCAGTAAGGAGTCCTTGCGGTTGTCTCGAGACGTCCGCTCTTTCTTGATTGCATTTTTCGCCTTGCTATAAAGTTCGTCCGTGGCTTCCTTGCCCTCATCCAGAAGTTCGCCAGATTTCTTCTTGCCACTTTCATAAATTTCGCCAGCTTTTGATTTGCTTTTCTCCAGTGCGTCCCCTCCAGCCTTTTTCAGTCCTTCAAGACTGACTGCAAAGGCATTGCCGACGGGAGTCAAACACGAAATGACCCAGAAAAGCTTTAATTTCGTCATCCCATCAATCCTTTCACAAGCTCGTTTGCACCCGCCAATGCCGATGCCAATTTGGCCGGCGACGATCCGCCACCGCGGGCGAAGTCGGGGCGACCTCCGCCTTTGCCGTCGACTTTCTCAGACAGCTGCTTGATGATGTTGCCTGCACTCACGTTTTTGAAAGCCTTGGTGACATCCGGCTTGACCGCCGAAAGCAACATTGCCTTGCCGTCGAGAGCGGCCCCGACAACGACAACTTCAATGCCTTTTTCCTTGATGCGGTCGGCGTAAAGCTCGAGTTCCTGTGCGTTCGAAATGTCGACCTGGGCGGCGACCATCCGAACATTTCCCGTCAGCGTTGAGGCTTGACCCACCAGCTGTTCAACAACACTGTTGGCGAGGCGCGACTGGACGACGTTCAGTTGGCGTTCGCTTTCCTTGAGCGAGTCACGCAGCGTGCGGACTCTGTCGACAACGTCGGCTTCGGCGCACTTCAACATGTCAGCGGCGTTGGCAACGTTTTGCTTGAGGCCATTGATGACGTCCACCACGCCAAGACCGGTCACAGCCTCGATACGGCGCACACCACTCGTCACGGAGCCTTCCGAGACGATGCGCAACAAACCAATGGAGCCGGTCGCGGGCACATGGGTACCGCCGCAGAGTTCCATCGAGAAGCCGGGAACCTCAAGAACCCGCACGGCGTCTTCGTATTTTTCGTCGAAGATCGCCATGGCACCCATTTTCTTTGCTTCATCAAGAGCAACATTTTCGTGGGTGCAGACGTTGGTGTTTTTCAAGATCTCTTCATTGACCATGGCCTCGACCTGGGCGATTTGCTCGCGTGTCATGCCTGTAGGATGAGAGAAGTCGAAGCGCAGTCCATCGGGACCCACGTAAGATCCCGCCTGACGAACTCCGTCGCCCAACACCACCTGGAGAGCCTTGTGCAAAAGGTGCGTTGCTGTGTGGTTGCGCATGGTGGCAAGACGATTTTTCATGTCGATAAGAGCTGTGACACCCTTGCCGAACATGTCACGCAGGACGCCTGCTGGAACTGCTTCTGCGTCTTCGGTGCTCCATTCGGAATGGCGCAACAAGTGCACAATCGCTGCCGCAGACTTGCGCACGTCAACAACTTCGAAGTCATTCTCGCTGCCATCGGCGCCCTTCACCCGCAGCCAACCTGTATCGGCAACTTGTCCTCCGCCTTCAGGATAAAAAGGAGTGCTGGCCATCCAAAGTTCAAAGTATTTGTTCTTCAACTGGCGAACACGGGCAATTTTGTTTGCTGCAATGTTCACGCTGCGCGCAGGTGTGCCACCAACGTTCGTGTTGGCCGAAGAGAATCCGTAACCTGCGAAGGATTTGAGATCACCCTGTGCAATGTTGTTGAGTTCAATCCATACCGAATCATCTTGGTCGAACTTGTAGAATTTGGCTTCGGCCCGGCTCTTTTCCTTTTGGGCTTGCATGCAGCGCATAAAACCATCGAGGTCGGCCTTGAGTCCGGATTCTTCGCAAAGCACCCGGGTCAGGTCGGAGGGGAAGCCAAAGGTGTCGTGTAGTACGAAGACTTCTTCGCCCATGAGCATGTTTCTGCCTTGGGCGCGTGCTTCATTGACAAAACCCTGAAATTTGGAAAGTCCGCTTTCAAGGGTGGCCACGAAACGTGCTTCCTCGTTGCGGATGAGATCCTGCACGCGCTTTTGCTGTTGAACGATTTCCGGGAAAAATTCTCCAAATTCTTCAACAACGGCAGGAACGATGTCTGCCAAAAAGGATTGTCCTTTGGGAAGTGAAGGATTCAGACGATGGGCATGGCGAACCGCGCGGCGGAGGACGCGACGAAGCACATAGCCGCGGCCTTCGGCACTGAAGTTTGCACCGTCAGCCAGAGTGAACGCGAGTGTTCGGATGTGGTCACAGACCACGTTGAGGCTTTCGTTTTCGTGGGCGGTGCGCGCAGCAGGAATTTGGGCACGCTTGAGAATCGCGGAACGGATGCCCTCAAAAGAATCGATTTCAAAGGCAGATGTTTTGCCTTGGAGAAGCGCTGTCACGCGCTCCAGGCCCGAACCCGTGTCGACGCTCTTGAATGGAAGTTCTTCCAGCGAGCCGTCTTCTTTCTTGTCGTATTGCATGAACACGAGGTTCCAGAATTCCAGATATCGGTCGCATTCGCAGCCTGGGCCGGCCTTGCAGTCGAAGCCTTTCACGTCGCATTTGCCAACAGCGGGGCCTTGGTCCAGGTAAAGTTCCGTGCATGGGCCGCAAGGGCCGGTGGGTCCCATGGTCCAGAAGTTGTCTTTGTCGCCCAAGCGCACGATCCGCTCTTTGGACATACCGGTCTTTTCCCAAATCTCGGCGGCTTCGTTGTCGGAATCGTGGACGCTGACCCACAGTTTGTCCATGGGGAAATTGTAGACGTTGGTCACCAGTTCATAGGCCCAACGGATGGCATCGTGCTTGTAGTAATCACCAAACGACCAGCTTCCAAGCATTTCGAACATGGTGCAGTGGCGACCATCCTTGCCCACGTCATCAAGGTCGCCAATACGGATACATTTTTGCGAGTTGGTTGCACGCGAGTAGGGGCGCTTTTCAACACCGGTCAGTGCGTCCTTGAACTGGGCCATTCCTGCAATGGTGAAAAGGATCGTTTTGTCGCCCACTGGAATCGTCGAGCTGCTTGGTACAAAGGTGTGTTCTTTTTGCTTGAAAAACTCGATGAATTTCTGGCGGACCTCGCGGCTTTTCATTTGCACTCCAATTAGGCGTTTTGTGAATCTTTGTCTTTAAAACTCGCACACGATAGGCGCGCAGTATGGCAAACAGTATGCTTGATGGTCAACGTTCCGACCATTGCTTGCGGCCTGAAATCATTCCAGTTACCTTTTTGCGTCCACGTTCCTGTTCAAAGACAGTTGATTCATTTTTAGTCAAAGGAGAACCGCTGTGGCTTTCACACTTCCCGCGCTTCCTTATGCCCTCGATGCATTGGCACCCCATATTTCAAAGGAAACTCTGGAATTTCATCACGGCAAGCATCACAACGCTTACGTGACCAAGCTCAACGAGCTGGTTCCTGGAACAAAGTTTGAAAACGCCTCTCTCGAGGAAATCATCCTTGGAGCAGAAGGCGCAATTTATAATCAGGGCGCTCAGATCTGGAACCACACTTTTTATTGGAACTGCCTCAAGCCCAATGGCGGCGGCAAGCCCACCGGCGAACTTCTCAAGGCCATTGAAGCCACCTGGGGTTCGTTCGAGAAGTTCAAGGAAGAATACACAACCAAAACCGTGGGTATCTTTGGATCAGGCTGGTCTTTCCTTGCCAAGGACAACTCCGGCAAGTTGGTCATCACCCAGGAAGGTGCCGCCGGCAATCCGATGAAACAAGGCCTCAAGCCTTTGTTGACCTGCGACGTTTGGGAACATGCATACTACATTGACTTCCGCAACCGTCGTCCGGACTACCTGAACGCGTTCTGGAACCTGGTCAACTGGGACTTCGTTTCCAAGAACTTCGCCGGCTGATGCCGGCCTTTTTTTTGCCTTTGATGTGCTTCAAGCCAAGAGGCATTCAGTTAATCCAGAGTCCTTTTATCAGCGCAATTGAACTCTCAAACCAAATGATGCGTTGTTGTTCTTCAAGTCGTTGGTTTGATCATCGAGCGGGTGAGAGGCTCTGAAAGTGCCCAACTGAATTCGGGTGATGAGGTCGAGAAGGGAACTGACGGTAGACTCGGACTTGTGTTCCTTGCTGAACACAAAGCGCCAGCCTGCAGTTGCATTTATTGACTTGCCACTCACCTTTGCGCCATGAAAATAATCTGCATCCAACTCTACGACAGCTCCATTGTCTTGGACGCGTGGCGCGCGCGAAATTCCAATCGTTGCAAGAAGTGCTGGACCATCAAGCTGAGAAAGCGTTTTAACTGTAGTCCCACGTTCGACGTCCCAATTTGAATTAAAAACTGCAACGCCCATCCTCCCGAAGAATCCCAACTGACTCGATTGAGTGTCGAGAAGGTGTTGGAAAGATCCACTGATTCTGAGATCAGACCTGACGCCCGTCGCAATTTTCGACTGAGCATCGGCAGCTGAGGTTGCGGAGTCGGGAATATAGTCGACAACGTAAGTGTAGTTGTATTCAGATCTTGTGTATGAACCCCAAACTCCAAATCTTGTTTTTTCCGCACCAAACAGCCTCGCATCAAATGCAATGTTCAAAAGATTGGGCAGCTTGTCTCGATATTTTTTTCCAACAGGTCCCAAAAGGAACTGTAACGAGTAGTCGCGTTCCTGCATCTCATTGAGTCTCTGCAGAACCAATTTTGAGCTCAGCAAACCTCTAAGTTCTTCATCAGACATTGGTGTTGCCGGGTATGCGGGCCTGGGTTCGTATGGCCGATCCAGAGCGGGGAAAGGGATTTGCATTGGAAGCGGAACTGGCGTCGCCCTCGGCGTAGGCACTGGTGTTGGTGTTGGAGTTGGCGTTGGAGATGGGTATAGCGT
>JBMSQQ010000116.1:0-8669 GCA_049423385.1 Silvanigrellaceae bacterium
GAGCTGATGGCTGTATTGATGCCGATCACCTTGCCGTCGAGGTTGAGCAACGGACCGCCGGAATTTCCGGGGTTGATCGCCGCATCTGGTTGAATGAAGTCTTCGATGGCTCCACCGCCCAGAACGCCACCGCGACCCAACGCGCTGACGACGCCAACCGTGAGTGTTTGCGGCAATGAAAACGGAGCTCCCAGGGCAACAACCCAATCTCCAACTTCAACACCGTCCGAGTCTGCAAGACCCAATTGGCGCAATGAACCTGGAGTGAAGTTTTCGAGCTTCATCACGGCAACGTCGACAGATGGCTCACTGCCAACAAGCTTTGCCTTGAATTTTCTGTCATCAAACGTTTGAACGGTAATGTCTGTTGCATCTTGCACAACGTGATTGTTGGTCATCACGTAGCCGCTTTTGAGATCCACGATGAATCCCGAGCCAGCCGCCTCTTGAGCGCCACGATCACGGGGTCCACCTCCAGGTGGAAAAAAAGGAAAAAAGAAATCGTCCGGGAACGGGAATCCGCCGCGGCCGCGTGGTGCAGCTTCCCGCCGTGTCTTGATGAAAACAAGTGCCGGTCGACTTTGTTTGGCAAGATTCACAAAGACTTTCGAGAAAGTTTTTAGAGTTTTGATTTCCTGCTCGGAGCTGTGCGGAATGGGTGCGACATCCGGCAATTTGTACCCTTTTGAACCCAAAGCAGTCAGTGAGTTTTGCACGTCATCCAGCTTTTCAGGTGCAAACATAAGTACACCACCGGAAACGATTCCAAACAATGCGCACACGATCAGCGCAGCCACTGCAAAACGTTTTGTTCCTCGCATCATTTTTCCATGCATGTCATTCATGAATGTAGACACCCGTTTCATTCCGACTTACCCCTGAAATAGGTTGAGCCCCGGACGTGACGAATGATGTCGGGGCTTCAACCGACAATATAAACCTGCTTTCGCTCTTGCCAAGTGCTTGTGGGTTGCCTGCCCGGAAAGCAAGATTCAAAGGGATTCAAAAATTCCTGCCGCACCCATGCCTGTTCCAACGCACATTGTGATCATCCCGTACTTTTGCTTGCGGCGTTGGAGTCCATGCGCAAGCGTTGCCATACGAATGGCCCCTGTTGCACCCAGGGGGTGACCCAAAGCTATGGCGCCTCCCAGAGGATTCACTTTGCTCGGGTCCAGGTTCAGGTCGTTGATTACTGCCAGGCTCTGTGCTGCAAAAGCTTCGTTGAGTTCAATCCAATCCATCTGGTTTTGGTTCAAACCTGCCTGCTTGAGCGCCCGCGGAATGGCTTCCTTGGGACCAATGCCCATGATGTCGGGTGGAACTCCCGCAATCGCATACGAAACAAAGCGAGCCATGGGCTGAACATTGTATCGTTTCACAGCCTCTTCGCTCATGATCAAAACGGCAGCTGCACCGTCGGACATTTGCGAACTGTTCCCTGCCGTCACACTGCCCTGGGTTGAAAAAACGGGCTTGAGTTTGGCGAGTGCCTCAACAGATGAATCTGCTCGCGGCCCTTCGTCCCTGGAAAAAGTCGAACGGGTTGTCTTGATCTTCATTCCGCTTGAATCCAGGATGCTTTCCTCAACTTCAACAGGGATGATCTCCCGCGTGAATTCGCCTGCCTGCCATGCTGCTACTGCGCGCTTGTGGCTTTCCAATGCAAATGCGTCCTGGGCCTCGCGCGTCACTTTCCACTGCTTGGCAACCCGCTCGGCAGTGATTCCCATTCCGTATGCGATAGCCAGATTTTCATTGCTTTCGAAGACTTTTGGATTCATCACGACCTTGTGTCCCATCATTGGGATAAGGCTCATCGTCTCCGTTCCTGCTGCAATCATCACATCTGCTTCGCCCAGTCGAATCCGATCCGCGGCATAAGCAATGGCTTGAAGTCCTGAAGAACAAAACCTGTTGACGGTGATTCCTGGAACACAATCGGGGAGTCCTGCGAGCAGCAAGCCGATGCGTGCAACGTTCATTCCCTGTTCTGCCTCAGGCATCGCGCATCCGACCACCACATCGCCAATTTCACGCGCGTTCAGGCCCGGAACGGACCCGACAACGGATTTTAGAACCAGCGCAAGGAGATCGTCGGGACGCGTGTTGCGCAGAGCTCCGCGCGGAGCTTTTCCAACAGGTGTGCGCAAAGCTGAAACAATATATGCATCTCGGGTTTTGATTGTCATGGTGAAGTCATCCTTCCTTGGGAAACTTTGGTTCAGTTGCGCAAAGGTTTTCCATTCTTGAGCATGTAATCGATACGTGCCTGGGTCTTCTCGGTTTTAAGCAATTCGACGAACAGGCTGCGCTCAAGTTCCAACAGCCAATCTTCATTCACGAGCGTTCCACCTTCGACGTGGCCGCCACACAAGACAGTGGCAGTGCGTTCTGCAATGGCGGCATCATGTTCGCTGATGAATTGACCTTCGAGCATGTTGGCGATGATCATCTTCAAGGTCGCAATTCCACCCTTGCCCGCGACCTGAATGTCGCGTGCCTTCAGTGGTGGGCGATAGCCCGACTCAGCCATCGAGACGACTTGCTGCTTGGCAATATAAAGCAACTCGTTCGGATTGAAGACAACCATGTCTGTTGGTCGCAACAGCCCCAGTTCACGGGCATGTTCTCCGCTCCGCGAAACTTGAGCCATGGCAATAGTCTCAAAGGCCATTTTGACAAAGTGGAAGATGTTTCCGCCACGGGCCAGCTGGGAAGCACGCAAGGCCAATTCCTTGCAACCGCCGCCAGCAGGAATCAGTCCGACTCCTGCTTCAACCAATCCCATATATGTTTCCAGAGCGACCACAGCCCGCGATGAGTGCATGACGAATTCGCAGCCACCGCCCAAGGCCAGTCCGCTGACTGCTGCCACCGTCGGAACCATTGAAAATTTGAGTGCTTGGGAAGCATCCTGGAAAGCCTTCACCATCGCCTCTGCAGCTGTGTAGTTTTTGGCAGCGAGGAGCTGGCTGACCTGGGCGAGGTTGGCTCCCGCGCTGAACGGCTGCTCTGTTTGCCAAACCACGAGCCCCTTCAGATTGTTTTCCGCGAATGCGACCCCTTTGATGACTCCTTCCAGAACTTCCTGTCCAATCGCGTGCATCTTGCTCTTGAACGACAAAATTCCAATCTGGTCTCCGGTTGTCCACAACCGTACTCCGTCATTTTCCCAAAGTGTGCGACCATATTCTGTTGCTTCGCCCAAGAGTTTTTCAGGAAACAACTGACGCGCGTGCAGTGCATTTTTAGGGCGAGGCACATTGGATTTCTGCGCTGGCGAGAATGAACCGTCATTGCTGTGCACGCCAGTTCTGTTGGCGTCTGTTGCCCAGCCCGGCAAGCTGGCCTTGGCAATCGTCTTGCCGGCAGCAACGTCTTCCTGGATCCATTTTGCGACCTGCTGCCAACCCGCAACTTGCCAGGTTTCAAAGGGTCCTGCGCTCCATCCAAAGCCCCAGCGCACGGCGAAGTCCAAATCACGAAGGTTGTGACAAATGCTTTCCGATTGCACAGCACAGTAATGGAAAAGATCCCTGAAAATTGACCAAAGAAATTGTGCTTGCGGATGTTGACAATCGCGGAGCTTTTGCATTTTCTCAGCTGGATTCTTCAATTTCAGGATTGGCTCAACTTCTGCAGCCACAATTCCGGCAGAGGGTCGGTAGTCGCCTTTCGAGACGTCGAAGACCATGATTTCTTTGCCGACCTTTTTAAACACTCCAGCGCCTGTTTTTTGTCCGTGAGCGCCCTTTTCGATGAGTGTTTTGATCCAATCCGGCAGAACGAAGATACTCCGCCAGGGATCATCCGGAAGAGTGTCGGACATCGTTTTGACCACATGCGCAAAGGTGTCGAGACCGACAACATCCGCCGTCCGATAGGTGGCGCTCTTTGCGCGTCCAATGACGGGCCCGGTCAAGGCGTCCACTTCATCGCAACCCAGCTTGAATTTTTCAGCATGGTGCAAGGTTGCCAACATCGAGAAGACGCCAATACGGTTGGCAATGAAATTGGGAGTGTCTTTCGCCCTAACGACACTCTTGCCAAGAGTGGTTGTGAGAAAGCCTTCCAGGTTGTCCATCACGGTTTCACTTGTCGTTGGACCAGGGATGATCTCCACCAGGGCCATGTAGCGTGGTGGATTGAAGAAATGGACTCCGCAAAATCTTGGCTTGAGTTCACTAGGCAGATGTTCACTGAGACTCTTGAGGCTCAAACCCGAAGTGTTGGTTGCAAAGATGGCATGAGCGGAAATGAACGGAGAGACCTTTTTATACAGATCTGATTTCCAGTCCATACGTTCCGATATGGCTTCCACAATCAGGTCGCAGGATTTGAGCTTGTTCAAATCGGTCTCATAATTTGCAGCCTGAATGTCGTTGAATTTCGACTTCACCGAAAAAGGTGTTGGCTCAAGCTTCTGCATGGATGCCAGGGACTTCAGAACGATCCCGTTTTTGTCACCCTCTTTTGCGGGGAGATCAAAGAGAACGACTTCAACATTGGCGTTTGCCAGATGTGCCGCGATTTGAGCGCCCATGACACCTGCGCCAAGCACTGCTACTTTTTTAAAATGAAATGTCTGTTCCATGGAGTCCTCGCAAATGGGTGGTTGGACTCACTGAGTGTATCGGGAGACTCTCAAGGTAACAATGCGTCAATTTTTGAGGAAATCCACAAGTTCATCGATTTTGTGGATTTCATTTGCCGTGATCCGTCCACCTGCAACAAAAGCATGGCCGCCACCACCAAAATGAGTTGCAAAGTAATTGCCCAGGTGTTTTTCGTCGGAGCTTGGCTTGTTCCAGGGATTTATTCCGCAGGAAACAGACGCGATTCCATTTTTGGGTGGTTGGACATGCACTGCGTAATGAATGTCGGGATAAAGAAGATACGGAATAAATCTTCCCATGCCGGGAAATTGTTCACTGGTGGGCCAATCGAAAAAATGACTCACAGAAACGTTCTTTTCAACAACGGTCTTTCGTTCATACAGCCGACGTTGCCTCAAAATCTGTGTGCGTTCATGGTCGATCAGGGCATGAAAAACCGGATCGGAAATCATGAGCTGGTCGACGCTGGGGGACTTCATGAGTTGTTCAACAAGTTTGCAATAGAGCAGACTGTTGTCGACAACCGGGTGATTGCAGCTGAAAAGAGTTTGGAGCTTGACTGCATCGCTGGAGAAATCGTGAGCCGATTCGGCATCGGCAAACAGTGCTCCATCGATGATTTCGGCAAGATCAATCAGTTCCTCGTATTCCTCAATAAGTGATCGTGGGATTCCAAGTTTTTTGTGGTGGGTTCTGAGCAGGCCTGGAGTGCTGATTGCAGTGATGTCCCAAAGCGAAACAATGTGACTCAAATATTCACCGCATTTTTCTGGGGTCAAAAACGGCATTCCGCTGCCTGTCGGGTGATGATCAATCCAATAGCACGAGAGCTTTGCGCAAGATGAATTCGCGACTTCGGGCCGCATGAAAAATTTGTCGGTCAGCAACGATGGATGCAGCGAAAAATCAAGAATCGCACACGGATATTTCAGTTCAGTTCGGGTCCATTCCTGTTGCTCGGGGCCATGATTGACGGGGTGGATGTGAATTTGCAAATCCTGCCCCCTGTCAAGGCCCTTCAGAAACCTTCCAAATATCGCAGATGCAATTCCACCGTCTGCGTCGGCGTGTGAATAGATGTGATAGGCAGCACCGTTCATGAGAGCCTCGCTCGTTGGAGCGTCCTGTTACGCAATCATCTGGAGGACGAACAGATAGAATTGTATCGCAAAGGTGAAGATTGGGCTCAGGATGCCAGTCAAAAGCAGGACCAGCATTCCAATGCTGATGATGTTTGCCTGCTCGTTGAGTTTCTGTCCGAACTGATAGCTCACGTTGTTGAGCAGCAATCGCCAACCGCTCGAATTTGGAAAGGGGAGCAGGTTGAGCACTCCAATGACAATATTCGATTTTGCAATTTCAAGCAGAAGTCGCGGTATTGGATCGGTGCCGGCAAACATTGTTTCGATGCTGTAACCTGCAACTCTGGCAATGACTCCACACAGCAGAGCGATCACGAGGTTTGCCGCCGGGCCGGCGATTTCAGCAATATTCACGTCGCGGCGCATTTTTTTGAAATATCGGGTGTCGATGATGAGGGGCTTTGCCCAGCCGAGCAAAAATGGTGTTCCGGTGAGAAGGAAAACAAGCGGAAGGATGATGGTTCCAAGGATATCGATGTGTGGAACCGGGTTCAAGGTTGCGCGCGACGCTGTTTCAGTTGAGCGATCTCCCAGCGCACGTGCTGCAATGGCATGTGCGGCTTCGCGCATTGTGATTGCGACCAGAAAGCCGCAGTATATCAAAATTGCATCTTCAATTTTCAAGCTTGCCATTGTTTACGGTTCCGTTTGCGGATGTAAAAAGCGATCAACGCAGTCAAAAGTATAATAGCCAGAATTGCAAAGGTGGCGGTTTGTCCTCGTTTGACCATCGCAAGGAGCCACTCGCGATTGTCGGCGCCCAGGTAGCCAAGATAGACCCAGATCGGAACACTGATGAGGGCGGCAAGTCCATCCAACATGAAGAACCTGACGAAACTGACTTGCCTTGTCGCTCCAGCGGTCAGAAAAATCGGCGTACGGAGTCCTGGCATGAACCTGGCAGCGAACACCACCCAACTTCCATGCTGGGCAAATTTGCCTTGTACGCGAGCATATCGTTCCGGGGTCATCAGTCGACGAATCAGGGGAAGCGAGAATGCCCGCTGGCCAAGGATGCGCCCTGTCGTAAAGACCACCCCATCTCCGACCAGCACCCCAGCCATCCCAACCAAAAACATTGTGTGCACATTTGTATAGTGAAGACCGGAAATGATTCCGCCCGCGACCAGTGAAATATCTTCCGGGATGGGAAGGCCGAATCCACACGCCATGAGCACGCCGAACACGGCAAGGTATCCGTATTCGGTGAAAAAGGTCACGAGCCAGGTCAGTGGTTCCATGCAGCCCTCTGTTTGCCTATCTTTCCGGAATCGTTGCGTAATGCCTCTCGCGGAAAATTCTTTCAGGCGAAAAGTTATTACCCTCCCAAGGCTTTCAAAGCAAATTGTCAATGCCGGGTTGACAGCCTTTGATCCCGGATTATGTTCCTGCGCAGAAGCGGACCGGAGAGTCTCGGGCCGTGAAAATAAAGACTTTTATTGCAGGACCCGCCCCTGAACTGGAGGAAGAAGCGATGGGAAAGATCATTGGCATTGACCTTGGAACTACGAACTCGGTTGTTGCAGTCATGGAAAATGGCACACCCAAAGTGATTGCCAACCAGGAAGGCGACCGCACCACTCCTTCAGTTGTTGGTTACACACGCGACGGAGAGTTCATTGTTGGACGGGCAGCACGCAACCAGGCTGTGACGAACCCAAAGAATACGGTTTACTCGGCAAAACGCTTCATTGGTCTTCATTTCAATGAGCGCAAGGAGGAAGCTTCAAAGATGCCTTACACTGTCAAACAAGGCAGTGGCGACAAGGTCTTGTTTGAGCTTGGTGGCAAGGAGATGGCCCCTCCAGAGATCTCTGCCAAGGTTTTGAGCAAGCTCAAGGCTTCTGCAGAAGCTTATTTGGGACAAACCGTGACTCAGGCAGTGATCACTGTTCCTGCATACTTCAACGACTCGCAGCGTCAGGCAACCAAGGATGCAGGCCGCATTGCTGGACTTGAAGTCCTGCGCATCATCAACGAGCCGACAGCTGCTGCGCTGGCATATGGACTCGACAAAAAGCACAACCAAAAAATCGCAGTGTATGACTTTGGTGGCGGTACTTTCGACGTGTCGATTCTCGAAGTTGGAGACAACGTTGTCGAGGTTCTTGCAACAAATGGTGACACTCACCTGGGTGGCGACAACATCGACGAGTGCCTCATTGATTGGCTCGTTGCTGAATTCAAGAAACAAACTTCGATCGACGTTTCCAAAGATGCGATGGCCATGCAGCGTTTGCGTGAAGCAGCTGAGAAGGCAAAGATTGAGCTTTCTTCGACAACCAAGGTCGACATCAACCTTCCTTACCTGACAGCAGACGCATCTGGTCCAAAGCACCTTGCGCTTGTGCTCAACCGTCCACAGTTCGAACAAATGGTCGACAAGATCATCGAGAGAACAATTGAGCCTTGCCGCTCTGCACTTCGTGACGCGGGCCTTTCCGTGGAACAGGTTGATGAAGTTGTGATGGTGGGTGGTTCGACGCGTATTCCGTTGGTGGGAGAAAAGGTCAAGGCCTTCTTCCGCAAAGAACCAAACCGTTCCGTGAACCCTGATGAAGTTGTTGCAGTCGGCGCAGCTGTTCAGGCAGGTGTCTTGGGCGGCGAAGTCAAGGATGTTCTCCTTCTCGACGTGACCCCGTTGAGCTTGGGAATCGAAACATTGGGCGGTGTCTTCACCAAGCTTGTAGAACGCAACAGCACAATTCCAAAACGCGCCAGCCAGATCTTCTCGACGGCAACCGACAACCAAACCAGTGTAGAGATTGCTGTGTTCCAAGGTGAACGCGAAATTGCACGCGACAACCGCTTGCTGGGACGCTTCAACTTGAGCGAAATTCCTCCTGCTCCACGTGGCGTGCCGCAAGTGGAAGTGACTTTCGATATTGATGCGAACGGAATTCTGAAT
>JBMSQQ010000117.1:0-8553 GCA_049423385.1 Silvanigrellaceae bacterium
CTTCCTCAACGCCTTGCGGAGTCTCCATGCTGCGCTCGTGCGGAAGTCTTTTTTCCTCAACCCCAACCAGAAAAACACAAGGAAATTCAAGCCCTTTGGATGCATGAATCGTCATCATCTGCACCCTGTCGCCAACCTCTTTTTGCTGGGAAAATCCGCCGTCGTCCAGATGCAGCGCATCCACAACGCCTGCAAGGGAGAACTGATCAAGTTGGATTTTTTCAATCACGGCAAACAATTTTTCCACCAGATTGATTCTCCAATTGGCAATTTGCATGCTTTTGGACGATTTCAGTACCTCGTTCTTCAACCCAAGCTGCTCGAAACAATCCCTCAGCGACTTTGCCACATCAGGGAGGCTTCTTGCCTCCCTGAAACTTTTGTAATTCGGAATGAACAAATCGAGGAACTGACTCACGGCTGGAAAATCGGCACGAACGGATTCCAAAAAATTCAGAAAACTCGGCGATGAATTTTCCGAGCGGGCTGCTTCCCAGCCATCGCGCAGCTGTTCCAAAGTCCGCAATCCGATTCCTCGCGCGGGCACATTGATCACACGGAACAAGGAATTGATGTCGGAAGGGTTGTTGGCAAATTTGAGGTATGAAAGCAAATCACGGATTTCCTTCTTGTCGAAAAACTCACTGCCACCATGAACGTGGTATGGAATTTTTCGTTCAATGAAGACCTGCTCAAGAATATCTGTTTGGGCATTGCTGCGGACGAGAATTGTGAATGCCGACCAGGGCAGGGATTGTTCACGCTTCAGGCGCTGAATCTGATCGGAAACAAAAAGCGCCTCATCACGCTCATTTTCAGCCGAATGGAGGCGAACAGGAACCTGCTCGTCCTTGCGGCTCCATAGTGTTTTGCCAAGTCGGGATGCATTGGTGGCGATCACTGCGTTGGCCACTGCAAGGATTTGACTGCTGCAGCGATAATTCTGCTCGAGCGTCACCCGCTTCGTTTCCGGAAAGACTTCCAGAAAATCGAAAAGCACCTTTGGCTTTGCGCCCCGCCACGCATATATGCTCTGGTCATCATCGCCAACAACACACACGTTTCGTCGTTTTTCTCCGAGCAATCGAATCAATTCAAACTGTGCGTTGCTGGTGTCCTGGAATTCGTCGACCAGAAAATGAAGATATCGTTCACAAAGCTGCTCCCGTATCGCGGGATGATTTCGCAACAGCAGGACTGCGCGGTATACGATATCGTTGAAGTCGACCAGGTTATAAAGCCGCAGTCGACGCTCGTAATTTTCAAAAAACTTGCGGACAAGCAGGGAATTGACCAAATGCGAAGCCTTTGCCAGATCAGCCGGCAACAGCAATTCATCCTTGCAGTTGCCAACTATTTCGGCTGCCTTCGCAACCGGAAAAATGTCCTGCAACTTGTGTTCCAGCAAGGATTCTTTCAGCAGGTCGCGGCTGGTTCCTTCGTCGGCAATCGAAAATCCTTGCCTGAGCCCCGCCTGTTCAGGAAATTCACGCAGAATACGCAGACAAAATGAATGGAAAGTGGAGAGAATTGAACGCTTCTGCACCTGCTTTCCGACCAGATGGGCAAGCCGCTCGCCCATCTCGCGTGCCGCCTTGTTGGTGAAACTGACGGCGACAATCTGTTCGGGTCTGACACCAGATTCAATGAGTCGCGCAATCCGCGAGGTGATCACTTTTGTCTTGCCAGTCCCCGCACCTGCCAGGACCAACAAAGGGCCGCTCAATGTTTCAACTGCATCTCTCTGCTCGGGATTCAACGACTTCAGGAGTACATCCAGAGCAGCCATCAGTCCGGTCCTTCAAAGTTCTTCAAAAAACAATCTGAGAATGTAGGGCTGCCACAAACATACAATCAGAGCCGCTGCTGCCAAGAATGGCCCAAACGGCAAGGAGGTTTGCAGACCCTCTTTTTTCCCAACCCCGATTCCAATTCCTATCAGGCTGCCGAGTATGCTGGCCAGGCCCAGGACAATCAAGACTCCTTGCCAACCGACAACTGCACCAATGAGCGCCATATACTTTACGTCGCCCATGCCGAGTCCCTCACGGCCACGCAACAATTCATAGGTTTTGGCAACAAACAAAAGCATTCCAGAGCCCACGACCAGTCCCAACAATGAACCTTTCCATCCGAGAGCCACGTTCGCCGACCCCAGGGCAAGCGCCACGAGCGAGCCGCCCAACGTGATTTCATCAGGCAGGATCCGCCAGCGCAAATCAATCAAAGTGAGCGGAATTGCCGTGTAAAACAAAAAAAGTCGGGTCAGCAGCTGGACAATCGGTTGAAACCGCATGGAACCAAGCAGAGTGGCGTGTGGGCTTTCGGTCCACAGCGCACCAATAAATTGCATTGGTGTCAAAGTTGAGAAAAACAAATAGACTGTCCCCAATGCGGCCAGCAATTCAATTGCAGCATAGTGCCAGGAAACCGCCACACCGCAGGAAGAGCATTTCCTGCGCACCAGAAAGTAGCCAAAAATTGGAACAAGCCCATGAGGAGGGACGGGGGTTTTGCATGATGTGCAGTGTGACGGTGGTCGAACGACCGAAATGCCGAGTGGCAAGCGATATGCAACAACATTCAAGAAACTCCCGAGGCAGGCACCCAGGGCAAACAAGAATACAGCAAATGCAAGATTCAATGTCGATTCATCCAACAGCATGATGCTTGCCCTCGGGGGTCAAAACACTTATCCAAAGAGATGGGCTGAGTTTGCCACAAGCCATTGAACAGGGCCAAGACCATGAAGTCGATTTCGAAAAACAGAAGGGCCTTTCACGAGTACAGCATCGAAGACAAATTCGAGGCTGGAATTGCCCTGCGCGGCTCTGAAGTCAAAATTCTTCGCGACTCTTCGCCAAGTCTGGCTGAAAGTTACGCGATGATTCGCGAGGGTCAGGCATGGCTGATGAATTTGACCATCCCGACGCTCAAACAAGCCTCTTATTTGAATCATGCGGAAAGGCGAGATCGCCGGTTGCTGCTGAAGAGAACCGAGATCAAAAAACTCGACGAAGCCACTCGCCAGAAAGGCTACACGCTTGTTCCGCTTGAGCTTTATTTCAATGACGACAATCGGGTCAAGGTCGAGCTGGCGATTGCCAAGGGCAAAGCCGGTCATGACAAACGAGAGGCCCAGAAAGAAAAAGACGCCAAACGGGAAATGAGTCGGGCTGTGCGTCGTTAATCGATGTGCGGTTGGTAAACATATCCTGTGCTGCCCTTGCGACCAATTGCGCATCCGGGCAAGTCTTCGCCGAGCGCGATCCGCAAATGAGCAGACTGCGTGCGGCCACCATCCAGAATCCTCACCCGCAATTTCCGGTCCAAAGACAGCTCGCACTTCTGTTCGACAGAGAGTGTGGTCGATTGCGCAGTGGACGATTTGAGCCAAGTGTCCTGGCGAAAAGAAATCAAAACGAAAGAATCCACCGGCGGCGGACTGAACCATCCAGACGTGACGACCGGAGTTGTGCCCGAAGTTTTATTTTGAACTTGTCCGGCCGGAATGGCCTTGCCCAAGCGACGCCAAACATCCTCGATTCCCAAGACATCATCCGCAGTCAAGCTGCCAGAGGCATCGCGCAAATTTGCCTGCATCACTGCACCACGCGCATTGCTGTGATGCAAACCAAATGCATGACCCAACTCGTGCAGAATGGTTTTTCGCCCGCCCGTCGAATCACGCTTTGGGTTCAAAATCCCAGCCATGTTCAAATAAAGACTTCCAGCTCCAATCAGATAGACGCCCAACGTCGGCGAAGAAGTTTGTGATATCTCGCGCTGAAAAAGCTGCTCGTCATAGTGCAATACGATCTTCAACTGGCCCTTCTCCACATCATGCCCGCAAGGCCGGCTGGCATAAACAATTTGTGGTGTGACCTTGATGGCGCGAAACCATTCACGAATGGACAAATTCACAAGCGACAGGATATTCGCCGAATCCTTCTCCCAGCGCTCAGGATCAACGGTGCCTGCTGATTCTGCACAAATCTGCAGTGGCCGCTGGGCAACTGCGCTCAACAGCAAGTTTCCAGATGGCTGCGCCCACCAATTGCCAACAGCAAACTCGACATTGGATTCACTCTGCTTTTTTGGCAAACAACCGTTGAGGGCAAACAATGACAATGCGCCCAAACATGCAAGCTTCATCATTCCGAATCCTCAAAGCACCCTGGTCACAAATCCAAAGCCCGTTCTTCCTTGGGCAACAACGGATTACTCAGGGTGGTATCGGAATATGAACCATCCACCTTGAACGCTCGCAGGATGAAACTCACAGGCGGCAAGTATCTAAGATCATAAGTGCCATTTTTGATATCACTGACCGCTTCGGCATTGTCACACGAGCTGGTCGGATCCGGCACCCCGGGCCCTGGCCCCGGTACCGGCCCTTCCAATCTCGCAGGATCCAATGATCCATGCCGCATCAATGCCAATTGCGGTGGTGGAAGAGGAGGCGGAGGCAATCCGCCGGAGCGCGGCTGCTCCTGACTCACCCTCATCTCACCGTGCCTGCGCATGCCTCCCACGTTGTAGGCGCAGATGCGGGTGACAGATGCATCACCCACAGTTCCATAAAGGCGGGCGGCAACGCGGGTTGGAACCACATGCGTAAAGGGCAAAAGAACAATGTTGCCATCGGGAGTCCTGCGAATCGATCGACGAAGGTCTACGTGAATGATGATTTCATTTTCCACGTCTTCCTGGACGTCAAATTCTTCCGCGATGACAAATTCACTTTTTCCAAATGGACCCTGAGGGAAGACAACCGGAAAACGCCGGTTGTCGGCCTTTGAAACGGCCTCAACGCTCGAACTGTCTGTCAACAAAAGCCGGATTCCTTCGTATGTTCCTGCGGGAAGGCTCTGCTGAAATGGAAGAACCTGTGTCCTGCCATCTGACAGCGACAACAAATCAACTTCAGTTTCCTGGTTGAGCTCGAAGTAGTACAGCGACGAATCCGCGCATTTGTTCATGGGATCACGCAGGCAACGTCCGGTGCCTGCCGGTGCAAATGCAATCGCGTGAACCTTGATGAGGACCTGAGACAAGTCGTCGACAGGCGCATCAGCCAATGCAACGGTGACAGTCCCGGGCTTCACCGGCTTGCTTGACGTTGGGTTGCCTGCCTGGACCCGGCATCCTTCGAGGACGGCAAACAAAAGAAACAAGCAGCCAAAACGATTTATGGGCGTTTTTCCGAAAAACTTTTCGACCATCCGGAAAAATCCATTCATTTCTTACCCCCCGATGCTTTTGTGAGCGGGAATATCTGCATCGAAATTTGAACAACGCGGCTTGTGTCGGAAACGTTTCCTGGCGGATGCTCATCATAAATTCGCCGCGAAAAATCCTGAATCTGGGTTTTTATTTGCTCGAATTCATCCTGCGTCAATGTCAAAACAAGTGAGTTGATATCCCGTTCGTCGGCGGGGCAGTCGGTCACAGCTGCATGCGCCAGGTCCAGCAGCGTCTGGTGATAGCGTATCATGGCAACGCTTGCGACTTCCGGACCTGTGGCAACATCGCTTTGCAGTGCGATATACCGGCCCGAACTCTTATCGAGTCTCGCGTAACCAATCCGACAGAGAAGCTCCAGACCATTGTTGACTTCATCCAAAGTGAGCTTTGGACGAATGCGTTCCTGAAACCATTGCGGATCATCCGTGCAATCCGAAAATCCCATCAATTCAAGCAACACCGCATGAGACCAATGGCTGAAAAATTCAAGTTGCCACTTGTCCAGATCATTCACCACAAGCGCACCCTTGAGCGCAACCAGCTTACGAAAGATGGACTCGCGTTCAACCGGATCCCGCACATAGCTGTGCTCAACCAAAAGCTCGAAGTATTGTCGTTCGCGCCCAACCATTCCAAGTCCTGCAATCATTTTTTTGCAAGTCTTCGGTGTGAGCGGGCGACGACCCCGAATGAGCGCATTCATAAGGTTGTTGCGACCAAGGCCAGCATCAAATGCGAAATCAAAATAGGTGTATTCAGGCTCGTCGGATTTCAATGCAACGTACAGCGCCTCGAGATACTCCCGGTAATCCAGAAAGTCCGAGGGACGGATCGTTTCATTGCAAAATTTTTTTAACCTGGCCCTGTCCATACCCGGCTGATCTCCTGTTCAGACGTATCGGAAGATTGTCTCCCAATTTGAACAAAAAGACCAAAGAAGCTGGAAAGATACAATTTTTGACAGGAGACATCTCAGAGTTTTTTTGTCTCGCTTGTCAACACTTGCTCTCAGAGAGACCTGGAACCAATGTAGGAACCAAGTCCGGCAGAAATGATCGACCGCTCCAATTCCGTCATGCGAACTCGGACAAACTGCTCTTCGAGCAACTGCGCT
This sequence comes from Silvanigrellaceae bacterium, assembly GCA_049423385.1. Lineage (GTDB taxonomy): Bacteria > Bdellovibrionota_B > Oligoflexia > Silvanigrellales > Silvanigrellaceae > RFOM01. The sequence goes on from JBMSQQ010000117.1 coordinate 6,362, forward strand.
ATCTTCACTTTGCTCGCCAGGTCTGATGCTTTTGTTGATGCTCCGGAAACCGGAGTCAGCAGGGCTCGCAATTCGGCCTGCAAATCCGGCGGCAACGCACGTGGCAGGGATGGCTTCGTGGACTTCATCTGACTCGCAGCATTGCGCAGTCCATTCATCGCCAATTTGAACCTTTCCCAAGTCGCCCCGCCCTTGCTGTTCAAAAGCGTCACAACTTCCTGCTTTGTCAGCCCCGATTTGGGTGCCACCGAGAGCAGATTCTTCCACGATTGAAAATTCAAAACCTGACCCATCACGGCTTTGCTTGTGCCCAGAACCCGGGCCGTGTGAAAAATTCCCTTGCGTGCAAGATTGTAAACGTCAGCTGCGATCATCGAGTAATAAGCAGTCTGCATTGCAACTTTCAAGGGACTTTGCGGCAAGTCTTCAATCCATCGACTGAGAGGAATACTCACTGCTGTAAAGATTCCGCCGGCAGCAACAGCAACTGCGAATGCACTTGAGGCCATCACTGTTGCAGCTGTGCCTGCCGAAGAAATCCCAGCTGCTGCCGCGGCTGCCGAAGATGCGCCCGCCGTGAAATAACCAACTGTCCCTGCAGTTGCAGTCCACATCGATCCAAGGGCTGCACCCAAGGCAGGCAGGGATGCTGCGCTCAAAACAACCGCCGCTCCAACTCCAATAGCCACCTTGCGCGCACCATCAACCTGTTGCTTCAGCCAAACCTTGGAAAACTCCTCAAGGTCCAATGGTCCCTTTTCCTCCTCGGAAATTCCCAACATCTGCTTTGCGATGCTTTGCTCGTCATTGCCCTCTTTCCCTTCAAAGAAGCGATCTGAAGGCAGCGGTGCAGGAAAGGCGATCTGATTCGCCCACGAATCAGGGCGATGGGTGACCATTACATTCCGGGCCAAAGGTTTTCTGCGAATAAAGATTGCAGACAATTCCTGCCAATTTCCGGTCACACGGATTGCTTGATAGAGCTGTTTATCGGCGCCACGAACGAATACAAATTCAAATTGACGAGTGTCGCCCAGAATCGAGCTTCCCCAATTCGGATCGGTTGCAAATCCAGCACAATCCTTCGGATTGCTGCTGCCCGTTCCATTTTGGCCGAGCAGGGTGTCCGGGTCACCTATTGCCGGAGTGATGCGGCAACCAAAAAATCGCAACGAATTGGTTTCAACTGGAGTGGTGGCTGCATTCTTCATTTCGTTCAAGAGCAGGCCAACCTCCCCCGACGGGAGAAACTCCTCGAATTGACTCTTCCGCTGACGGATCTGAACCTTGACCTTGCCGTTGCGGCCTGCCTCCAGATTGACGGCCATCAGATGCAGCGCCGAACAATCCGCTTTCAATTGTCCTTCCGTATCCGGGTCGAGCAATCCAGCTTCGTCACCTGGAGCACACGCTTCATTGACCTTCTTCTGCGTTTCCGGATCGAGGCTGTCACGGTCCTCGATGCCATATGAACGACTGCTGGTCTTTTGCCGGATGCAACCGGTTGAGACACTTTCCACCAATGCCAGTGACATGATCGACAGAGCCAACACTCGACTCAGCATAGGGATACCCATTGGGTCTTCCTCCAACAGAAACAACATTCACAAAACAGAAGAATCTCAAGCAACAACTGGATTCGAGATCCGGAAACTGCGGATTCCTTCCCTGACGGCCGTGTCTGCGTCGCTCGCAGTCACAGGCGGATACATGACATTGTTGATTTCAACCAGATTGATCATTCCTCCGGCAGCAAACGAACGAATCTTTCCAAGCACCTGCATTTCAGCAAGTTTGAACGCTTCCGAATCCAGACCACGAACCTGTGTCGCACTTTCATTCCAGTCGTCGGCAACCTCGTCTGGAGCCTTGCTCAAAATCAGATTGCGAATTCTTTCTCTTGTTCCCGCGAGGAAGGTCACCATGATTTGAGGCTCAAGTGCAAGGAATATCTCCAACAAAAGCCCATCGCTGAGGTAAGCGAGTGTTTCCACGCTGACAAGTCGACTGCGCACCTGACGCGACAACTCAGGGTTCGTTCTGTCGAGATTCTCAAGCATCTCCGACTGGCCAGAACGATCACCCCGCTCCATCAGTTCGATGATGACCTCGGCTCCGCCCAGCATTTCACCATCGCCCATTCCCAAGCGCTCGAGCTTTCTCTTCAATGCCTGCGCCACATTATAAAGGTA
>JBMSQQ010000118.1:0-8376 GCA_049423385.1 Silvanigrellaceae bacterium
GCACGGTTCCGCGATCGAGCCCCTTCTCGGTGGTCAGGGATGGCGAAATCCCCAGAGTCATGACCCGCTCGGAATGGCCCCGGTAGCTGCGCAGGTCTGTCTCGTGCGACCATGCCATATATTGTTGCTGCGCATGAAATTTGGTGGTTTGATCGAAACCGACTGTTGCCAAAAACAACAGGACATAACCCAACATCAAGACGCGGCTCGTGGCCACCTTTGCGATTTTTGCTACCATTCGCGTTTCCTTAGACTGTGGAAAGCCTTGCAACGTGGAGTATGTAAGCATGAACCCCCCCACAATGGCAAACCATCATCCCGACATAGCACTGTCGGAGAGCGAAATCGGGCTGCTGAGCGACATATGTCGACGAACTCTGAGTGCACAACCCGGCTTGTCACACTGGCTTCAAAGCGTCTCAATTGGCGGACAGGTCAACTTGCCATTCCTGCCCATCCGTTGTTTCCGAAATCTCAACGTCTCCCGCTACCTTGATCACGAGCTGACCCTTTCGCAATCGATGCGCACCTTTCGTTCGAGCGGAAGCACGAACGTTATCCGGGCCAGCCACCATTTGGGTTCCACAGGGATGCAGTCTTATGAAAAATCGGCGGTCGAGGGCTTTTTACATGCTGCCAACCGTTTAGGCATTCCTGCTGGCTGCCCGGTTATCAGCCTGGTCCCGGAAACGGAAAAATGGCCGGAAAGCTCGCTCGCGCAAATGATGAAATTCTGGCTGAATGCCGGCCAACAAGTTCATTACGTGGATGTTGAAGACAATCCTGCCGCTCTCATGGAATACGTCTCGAATTCCCCGGCACTCAATCGTGCAAAGGATGTCATCATTTTTGGCACTTCGCTGCATCATTTGACGGTCGCCAGGTGGCAGACAGAAAGAAACGACGGGCATCCGTTTCTTTCTGCCAAAACCATCTGGTTCTTTGATACAGGAGGAACCAAGGGACGAACTCAACACATCTCCGCAGAAGACCTCCAAATGCAAATGAAAACCTGGGCCCTGCCCGGCTGCGTGACAAAATTTTTGTCCGAATACGGAATGTGTGAACTGAGTTCCCAGGCTTATTCACTTGAAGCAAACCGGGCTGGAATCTTTCAATGCGCGCCAAAACTTCGCTCAGTCATTCTTGGCGCCGATTTGAAAAGCACAATGAGTCCCGGAACACCAGGATTTTTGTCTTTCATCGACCTTGCAAATGTTGACTCATGGCCGTTCATCATCACCGAAGACGTGGCTTGTCACCTTTCGGATTCGAGCGCGATTTTTCAGCTCATCGGGCGCGCTCCGGATGCCACGGTCAAAGGCTGCAGTCTCAATGTGCGGGACAATTTCAGGTTTGACCTCAACCGTGATGAAAATTCAAAATCAATTCAGGAATCCGTTGCCCGGCAAGAAACCCGCTATCAAGTGAACAAACAAGAAACCGAAAACAAGCGGGAACGAACATTGTTCGAAGCTGAGCAGCTCATCCGCAATTTGAATGGAAAGAGTTGGACTGCCCAAGCCAAAATCGATCTTCGCGCATCCCTTCAGGACTGGCACAGTCCTGAAGAAGAAAAGCAGCTCGCGGCAAATTGTCTGCTGAAAGGCAAGTCAATCGCCATCACAGCCTCCGCAAATATTCCCATCACCTGGGTTTTTCCCACAACTCATGCCTGGCTCATGGGAGCCGATCGGGTTGATGTTTTTCTGCCTTCACCCCGACAGGACGACCCGGTCAGTGTTCACGTCCGCAGCCAGATTTGTGAACTGGCAATTGTATTCAACGGGTGCGTTCAAGCTGAATTCGTCCGCGTTCACAATCATCGTCTCCCACTCAACACCAACGCTTCCCATGTTCTCGTCTTTGGCCATGATGAAACAATCAGGTCGATCCGGAATGCCTTTCGCGACGCAGGCATCCGTGCACCCATCACGGGATTTGGCCATTTTCAAAACGTCATTCAACTGGCCGATCGCGACACCCCCGAGGGAATTGCCACCATCACCGCACGTTGGCTGGGGCGTGGCTGCCTGACTCCCTTGGTTGCAATGGTGCCTGAGGATTGGACCGATGTTTCCGTTCAAAAATTTGCCCAGGAATGGCTGGTTCATTCCGTGGCGAAAGTCGCAGCTGCGATTCCAACTGGTTGGCAAAATAACGAACGCAGTCAGTTTTCCTTTGCCCACAGACACAATCTGACAGAATTGAAAGCCCTGGCCTCCAACTCTTCCATTTCCATTGCAACTCAAGAAAACGCTGAACATGGAATCGTTGGTGTCCACGTCGACAGTCTCGGCAGTGACGATGCATCGCGCGCTGATTTTGAAAAGAAACTGCTCGACTGGGCAGGCTGTGGCTGGTTGTCATTCATCAAGCCCTCTCAGCTTTCTGAAAGGATGCAGCAATTTGTGGGTGAAAGCTGCTCACCTGGTTTGTGGGATGCACATCAAGGACGGAGCTGGAAAGACTGGCTAAATCACGAGCATCTTGCGGAAAAAAGATGAAACCTTTGGCAAGCTGTACTCTTTCTTGCTCTTGAGGTCACGATAAATTCTTCGCCAAATCCACCAATGCATCCGCTCTCCAAGTAGCAGATTCCGGACTTTAAAGCTCAGTGGCATTTCGGAAGCGGTGGGAGCGTTCAGACTGACCTTCACAAATGGTGAATCAATTTGACTTTTGTCTATCGAAATATTTTCGATTTGGTTTGCCATGGCAAAAACAAGGACTGCTTTCCAGAGGGCGACCATCACAGGAAACAAGGGTATTTTGCATTCCACCAGCTCAATGGCCAACAACTTTTCACGCATGTAGAAAACGGCGGTCAGTTTAATGATCTCGGTCTCGAGATTCACCGTGAAGTCGACACGCTGGCCATCCGGAGCTGATGTTTCCAGATGAGACGTTTCTGTTTGCAGCATCGACGGAGAGATGAGGATTCGATGCTTTTCGTCGATCGCATGCAGGTGACTCAATGGAAAGCCGGACGCGCGGATATCGGCCAGACTCAACCAGTAATTGCTGTAATAGAGCCAGTCTTCAATGTACCCGAGATTGTCCTCTCCACCTCCATCGATGAATTCGCAACCAAGCACATAGCGGTTGGAATTGTCCTCACGTCTCACATAAGCAATTCTGCAAAAAGTTCGACAGGTGCCAAAGACGGGAAGAATGACGTCGAACCAGTGCCGCTGCTTTTCAAGTATGGGCAAGGGATGACGATCGATTATCAAGCGCATGCCGCCCTGGGAGACATCGGTGATCTTGCCGTAGATGGGATCTCCGAAGCGAAGGTCGTCGGACACAACAACCAACGGCGAAATGCTTTCATTCATCTGAATTCGGGAAAATCGCCGCTTGACATGCGAAGGGCGGACAACTTCTGCCGCACGGCTCAGGACCACACCCAAACGGACAAAATCGCCACTTTGTCCGCGCTCGATTCTCGTGTTGGCGATACTTCCCCTTGCCCTGAACCTGGAACCCACAAAATTGCATTCAAGATCCAGTGAATCGCCTATGGAAAAAAGAGGAAGATCTGCAGCAACCTTGAACCGAAGCCCCATTCCGAAGGGACTGTAGTCAACACACTCGGCTGAAAATTCCAGATGCCCCATGATCACTTTCACATTGTGATGCAATGGAGTGTCCACCTGCTGGCGTGCATCCAGGCGCTGGTCGGATGGATGGGCATTTTCTGCCGACTGATCCGACACCGATGACCCCTCCATTTCGCCTCCTGAAAGTTGGTGTATGCTTATAAAACATTTCCGAATCCGTGTCCCACTGCAAGGAGAAAGCCTCATGAAATTGGCGCTGGGTTTGTTTGCTTCCGTTGTGTTGATTGGCTGTGCTTCAAAGAAATTTGGCGACCAGGAGGTCCAGACACAGCTCGAGACTTCAAACAAGAAAAAGTCCGAGAAAATGGGATTCGACAAAGATCGAAACCTGCTGATTCAGGATAAATCAACAGCGACCGACGAACTCATTGCACAACAACACGTCAATGAAGAGCTGCAATCCAAGCTTCAACATGAATTCCAGATGCTCAAGCGCTGCCGTGTCGAAACTGCCGACGTTCGCCTTGGCGGAAATGGCGAAATCAGCGCATTGCCTGAAATCGACGGAATCAAGAATGATCCGAACTTCAAGGAATCGATCGGTATCGACGAGACCGGGGAACTGGTTTTCCTGCGCCAGGAAAACTTTGAAGACCGCTTCAAGGCGGAAAAGCAATTTGAAAAGTCTGCTCGCCGACTCACCAAGGTTGTCATCAACAACCGTGAACAATGCGAAATGAGAATGCGCAAGGCCCGCGTTGAACATGGTCTTCCTGCAGAGCGGGCTCCAGCACTCACCCGCAACGAAGGTGGCCAGGTGATTATCGTTCGCCCTGCGGAACGAAATCTCGATGATGCCTTCCAGTTTGCAAATGAGGCCAAGCAGAAGTAAAGAACATTCCCATCATGGGAATTGTTCAGGAAGAAAACGCACCGCTCCGTAGCCGCATTTTTCACGGTTGGATCGCCCCGCTCATTCGCGCGGGGCGTAGTCGGCCATTGACGCTTGACGACCTCGATACCGCACCTCCCTTGGTGGATTCACTCGAAGAAACCTCGCGTCTATTTCGAAGAGCTTTCTCGGGCCAACTCCTTCAAGCACTGTTCCAGACCTTCAAGCCTCGACTACAGAAAATCTTCGCTCTCCTTTTCCTGATGTCATTCCTGGGATTGTTGCGGCCACTTTTGTTGCGGGAGCTTATTGGTCGCTACTCTCAACGCTCAGGTGCCGCCTTCGAACGTTTTTTCAGCTTCGTCGACGGCGAGCTGGCCATGGCCTCCATTGCCATTGGCAGCTTTGCGCTTCTGGCATGGTTGCGCTCACACTTTCTTCGTCATTCGTTCAAAATGACCTGGTCGATGCCTGGCCTGCTTCGACATGAGGTCTATCATAAGCTGCTTGCCCTATCGCCCAGTCAAAGGGCACGACTGACGACCGGTGAATACGTCAATATCGCAACCCGGGATTGCGACTCCACCGCAATGATCGCATTCCTTTTGGACCCGCTTCTCTATCCATTGATGGTCCTCGTCTATTGCTCAATGCTCGTCTACCTGCTGGGCCCATGGGCACTCATTGCTGTCGTTCTTTTGGCAGGAATCATTCCATTGGGTCGCCGTCTCGAGCGAAAGATGAGCGCGCTCGCCACAGAAATACGCGAACAGGCAAGACTTCGCCTTGGAATCCTGAGCGAGATTCTTTCTGGAATCCGGGTCATAAAATTTCATGCCTGGGAAGACAGTTTCGAAAAGCGCGTCCTGGCCATTCGTGAAAAAGAAATCAACCTGATGCGCAGGCGAGCACGAATTGCTGCCGGTCACAGCGCATTATCTTCGCTGCTTCCGATTCTGACAGGCGCCATCATCGTGTCGCTGGTCTCCTGGATTTCCAAGGTTCCATCGACAGCCGACGTGTTTGCAGCATTCAGTGTCGTCACCTCTCTGGTTGCCATTTTCAGCGAGACACCGGATCTGTTGCAGAACATCTCGGAGTTGCGCGTCAGTTTGAACCGGATTCGAGATTTTCTCGTGCTTCCGGTTGAAAGTGAGGAAAGCGCAACCACAAAGAGTCAAACTCTGGAAATGACGCGGGCTTCTTATTCCCGCTCCAAATCACGCGAAACTTCGACGGGGTCGCTGGCACTCTCCGACATTTCCCTCTCCATTCCAGCAGGTCGAAAAGTATGCATTGTGGGTGCGGTTGGTTCGGGCAAAAGCACTCTTTTATCGGCAATCCTTGGCGAATTGAGACTCGAATCGGGGCATCAACAGTTACCCAAGCCGGTTGCGTTTGCACCCCAAATTCCATGGAATCAAAACGCAAGCGTGCGCGACAATGTTGTTTTTGAATTGCCATTGAACCAACAGCTGTTCGAAAAAGTCATCACTGCTGCAGCGTTGCAGGCTGATCTCCAACAATGGCCGGGCGGTGCAGACAGTGAGGTTGGCGAACGTGGCATCAACCTCTCGGGAGGGCAAAAACAACGCCTTGCGCTCGCCAGAACGCTCTACGCAAGTCTCAATGAGAACCTTGAAACCATCGTTTGGGACGACCCCTTCAGCGCCCTGGATGAATCCGTCGCAAATCACGTCTTCAAGAATGCACTGGAGGGCCTGCTGGACGGCAGAACCCGGATCTTCACGACCCATCGCATCGACTTTGCACTCAAGTCCGAACATGTGATCCTGATGGATGCCGGACGAATTGTTGAACAGGGCACACCGCAGGTTTTGTTGGCAGCTGAGGGCGCATTTGCCCGCCTTGTTCAAATGCACGAAAGCACGCGTGGAAATCAACTGCAGAGTGAAGAGGACCAGCACAGGAATGCCTCGTCCGATCAGCCTCCGTTGTCTGATGCGGGCCGGTTTACAACCGACGAAAAAATCACACTCCCCGTTTTCAACAAGAATGCCCTCAGGATTTATATGAAGGCCTTGGCACCAGCACTTGGGCTTGTTGGCGTTGTGTTGATCTTTTTGCTGCCGCGACTGACCGACATCGGTTCAAACCTGTGGCTGGGCCATTGGACTTCGCATCCCGAATCCATCGCATTGACCCAAGCCATGATGGTGTTTGCTGCCCTCACCTTCGCAACTGTTTTGACAGAACGTGCGCGCACTGTTGTCTTGTTCGATGGCGGCGTGCGTGCCGGGACAACCTTCTTCAAGAATCTCATGACAGGTGTTTTCAATGCCCCCATGCGATTCTTCGACACGTCACCACAGGGCCGCGTGCTCAACCGGTTCACTTCCGACACCACCACAATTGATTCCTCGATGCCTTCTTCGGTCGGCCAGTTCATTGGCTCACTTGTAGGAATATTCGCGTCGATTCTGCCCGTCGCATGGAGCCAACCGCTCACCATCCCATTGCTGATTCCGGCTGCAATCCTCTATATCTGGCTATTCAAATCAGTGCGGGGTGCACAACTGCGCTTGAATGCCCTTTCACAGGTTGTTCGGAGTCCGTGGATGTCGCTCACCGCTGAAACCTTGCCAGGACTTTCGGTGATCCGCTCACTTCAGGCAGAAGAGAGATTCATGCGACGCTACCGAACTCTCATCAACCGGCACGTTTCCACAGGCTTCTACGTTGTTGCCGTCAATCTTTGGTTTGCCTTTCGGCTCGAGATACTCGGAGTCGCACTTGTTGGTGGATTCGTGTTTGCCACAACCTTGTCTCCGGCGACAATTTCGACAACCCTCGCAGCTGTGGGCCTGACTTTCAGCCTGCAGATGGTGGGCATCCTTGGTGGTGTTGCGCGCAGCCTTCGGTTTGTTGAAAATGCGTTGATATCAGTGGACAGGGTCAACGAATACTCGCAAATGCCAGCAGAACAAACCAACAATCCCGGAGAAATTCCGGCGCCGTGGCCAGAACGCGGAGAGATTGAATTTCGCGAATTGACTGCAGCCTATGCCGCGGAATTGTCGCCAGTCCTCAATAACTTGAGTCTACGCATTCCTTCAGCCAGCAAGGTTGGCATTGTTGGTCGCACCGGAAGCGGAAAAAGTACGCTCTTTCTGACCCTCACCCGAATGATTCCGATTCCACCTGGCACGGTCATGATCGACGGCATCGATGTCTCCCGCGTGCCACTGAAAAGACTGCGACAATCGATTTCGATGATTCCTCAGGATCCGGTTTTGTTTTCGGGCACACTGCGCGACAATCTCGATCCATTTGTGATGCATTCGGATGAATCCATCAGCATCGCACTCCGCAGGGCTCACCTTGAACACCTGTGTCAGGATGCGAAATCTGCGCAGCGTTTCACGATCGAGGAAAATGGTCGGAATCTGAGTGTTGGCGAGCGACAACTGATCTGCCTGGCAAGGGCATTGCTCGCCCGCAGCAAAATCCTGCTCATCGACGAAGCCACCGCAAATGTCGACGTTGCAACCGATGCCAAGATTCAGCAAACCCTCAGGGAAGAATTCACCAACTGCACCCGACTCGTGATCGCCCACCGCACAAACACTTTGAGTGATGTGGATTTGCTTGTGAGACTCGACAATGGTCGACTCATGGAATCGACCCACAGGAATGCATGACTCACTTGAGCTCTGTGCTGTTCGTCAAATAGTCGACCAGTCTCGCCTTGTCTGTGCTGGTCCAGGCCGATGATGGCGCCGGCGGCATCAAACCTGCATTGATTTGCAACAACATTTCAGCTCTATTGCTCTTTACGCTGGCAAATGTTGACAGGTTTGGTGCTTGACTGCCGGAATGACATCCAGCGCAGTTGTTGGAAATAATGGCCTTGAATGTCGCGGTGTACTGGGCGCCATCCGTCGTGGTTCCAGTCCCTGT
>JBMSQQ010000119.1:0-8261 GCA_049423385.1 Silvanigrellaceae bacterium
TGACCCACAAGCTTCGATGTTTTAAAGCTGCCAACAAGGCCAGAATCATGGACTTTCGACCCCAAAGCGCCTAATCAGGTTCTTGTCGGTGAAATAATTGCCTGTATTAGATAGAATGGAAATTCATCAATAAATCCGGATTCTTGTATTTAAGGGCCAACAGATGATTCAGCTCAACAATTTGACCATGAGATTCGGGGCAAAGATCCTCTTTGAAAACATCAATGCGCGATTCAACATGGGCTGCACCTACGGAATCATCGGAGCCAATGGTGCCGGCAAGTCGACTTTGTTGAAAATCATCGCGGGTCTGGTTGAACCGGATACCGGTGACGTCACCCTGGGCAAGGACCTCAAGCTCGGCTTCCTGAAGCAGGATCATTTCGAATACGACGAGCAGACCATTCTCAACACGGTGATTATGGGCAACCAATTGCTGTGGCAAGCGATGGTCGAGAAGGACGAAATCTACAATCGTGGCACATACACCGATGCAGAAAACGATCGTCTGGGTGAGCTCGAGATGATCGTCGCCGAGAATGATGGCTACGAAGCTGATGTTCTTGCGGCACAATTGCTCGAAGGTTTGGGCATTCCGGCTTCAGTGCACAATGACAAGATGAAGACCCTGGCTGGCGGCTACAAAGTGCGGGTTTTGCTTGCCCAGTGCCTTTTTCCAAAGCCGGACCTGCTGCTTCTTGACGAGCCAACAAACAACCTCGACGTCCACAGCATTCGCTGGCTCGAGAACACCATCAAACAGCGGCAGGGAATCACGCTCATCGTTTCACACGACAGGCATTTCCTGAATGCCACCTGTACTCACGTCGCCGACATCGATCGCAACACGATTCAGTTTTATTCCGGGGACTATGAATATTTCATGGCTGCAAGCCAGCTCGCACTGGAGCAAACCGAACTTTCAAACATGAAGTTGGAAAAGCGCAAGGCCGAGCTTGAGGCCTTCGTCGCAAGATTCAGTGCCAATGCCAGCAAGAGCAGTCAGGCTTCCAGCCGCAAAAAGCTGCTCGAAAAACTCGAGACACAGCTGGAAGAAATTGTCCCCAGCAAAAGGCTTTACCCAAAGTTCATGTTCAAATCCAACAAACAGCTGGGCAAGCAGTTGTTGCAGGTGGAAGGTCTTGGCAAGACTTTTCCACCTTCTGAGACCGACAGTCGAGAGAAGATTCTATACAAGGACTTGCACGTCTATTTGAACCCCGGCGACAGGCTTGCTGTGATCGGGCCCAATGGTGTCGGCAAAACAACGCTTCTCAAAATGCTTGTCGGACAGCTGAAACCCGACAATGGAAAAATCTCATGGGGCGTGAGCGTTCAGCAAGGCTATTTTCCTCAGGATCACAAGGAGGCTTTGCCGAGTGGCACAACCCCATTTGAGTGGCTCACAACCTTTGCGCCCAATGAGCCGCATGAGTATGTGCGTGGTTTTTTGGGGAGAATGCTGTTCCGTGGAAATGAACAGGATAAAAAAACAGAAGCTTTGAGTGGTGGCGAGAGAGCACGCGTTTTGTTTGCAAAGTTGATGATGGATGGTGCCAATGTCCTGATTCTGGATGAGCCAACGAATCATCTGGACTTGGAAAGCATCACTGCACTGAATGACGCGCTCAAGGAATTCCAGGGGTCACTGATCTTCGTCAGTCACGACATCGATTTCATTTCCTCGCTCGCCAACCGGGTTCTGGAGATCGATGCACAAGGCAACCACCGGTTCATGGACATTGCTGAATTTGAACCCTGAAAAAAAACCGCACGCCAGGCATGCGGTTATCAACAGGATCAATTTGCGGCTGTTGCAACGCGCAGCGGACGCAGGTCGAAATGCGTTCTCAATCTGCCAATCTCAAGTACAGCAAGTTTCAAAAAGCCTTTTGCAAGGTGAGGTTTGGTGGTCAGCTCGACTGCTTCGACGCTCTCCACAAGCATACCATCCAGTTTCTTGACAGGTCCTTCATACAACGTGTGTGCACGGATGTGATTGAACACGCGTTCACGCAGAGCCGTTTTTTCCATGTCGACCGCATAAACGATGCGGCGCGATTCCGACGCCAGTGTCGTGCCAACGACGAATGACCAGTAGCGGGTTCTGCGCAGGGGATGGCCGGGTTTCAGATAGACGGCTGTGATTTCCGTGACAGATGTTTCGGACGGCTTCACGACGTTTTCAGGGAGCTGTTCCAAGGTGCGGAAAGGACCCTGTTCGATAAGTGCAAATCCACCTTCGGGTTGGTTTTGCTCATTGAAGCACATGAAGGCCTGACCCCGTGCCAGATAATCGAGCGGCAGGCGGATACCGTCTGCTTCTGCAAATTTGTCACTCAGAACCGACAAATCCCGTTCGCTGTTGAGCCGCTTGAAATGAATTTTGTCGTCACCCAAAAAAGCGTTCGTCAGTTCGGAAAAAACAACAAGTCCGTGTCCAATCAAACCGTACATTTTCCAACTCCCTTCGAAATCCAGTCGACTCTGACGAACACCCTTTTGATTTGCAAACAGCGTTCTGTCCGGAAGACAGCGATGGTCGTACGTGAAACCATCAGGCCTGGGAATTGAAAACTTGCTTGGTATCAGTTTTTGATACCCGATGGTTCATCAAGGGAAGCTTTGCATCCGGAGACTAGTTCTTCAACAGGGACGCTGCCGCCGTTGGTATTCAGCAGTTTCGAAAACGCGCTGGCGAGGTTCTCTATTTCACAACCATCCGAGAGGAAGTTCAATTTTCGGTTCCATACCATGCGGACAAAAAAAGGCAGGGTTTCTTCAACAGTCTTGGGTAGATTGTGGCTGATTGATTTTTTGAATTCGGCCCGGTCGAAGCCCGTTTGACCCGGTCCTGGGGAGTTTGTCATCTGCACATAGGTGGCCGTCACAAGGCGCGGAAACAGGTCGGCAGCGGCAGCGAGCTCAGTGCCAAGTGCCTCGCGGGCACGAGCTTCCGTGTCATCGGTCGTCCAGTCGAGATTCATGCGAGGAAAACTCCAATGTATTTTTTCTGAAAAAAAGATCGCATTGGTCAAGATGACCTTTCAATTTCGAGCGACCCTTCGAGTTTGAGTTCAAGCCTGGTGAGAGCGTCCGTGAGCAGTTCTTCAGGAAGCCGGAAATTGTCGTTGATGAGTGCCGCGTGCAGCCTCAGACTGATCGACATTCGGCCTTGCCAGGTGATAATCCCGACCCCGACGGGAAAACAAGGTGTTCCAGCCGGTGGTGCAATCGAAATGGCCATCGGCCAGGAATCGTTTTCTTCCTGATCACCGAAGTTCCATACCCCCAGGTTGCTGAATGATCCTATCCAGGAATTTTTTTCTCCGCGCAATCTGGCCAACTTCAGCAACCTGTCTTCGCCCAACAAGGTTGATGCATGCGCCAGTGCGTGAGTCGCAATGGCTCGCCATTTGTTGAGGCTTCCGCGATAATTGCAGTCGATTTGCTGAGGAGAAGAATTTCTTGAAAAGCGCAGACCAATTGAGCTTGTGCAGTTTGATCTCAACTGCTGTTCAATTGAACTTCGCCTCAGGTTCACCGGAACAAGCCAGCGACAATCATCCTGTTCGTCCATGAGCAGTTTTTCCGCAATCACCTGATTTATGGTGTGGATCAGCAACGCATTCAGGGAAACACCCATGCCTTTTGCTGCGGCGAGAATGCAATCTGTGGTTTGCCTCGAGAGCACCCGCCAAGCCAAATGGGCAGGAGTGTATGGAGCTGTTGATTGAAGATTCTTCCACCGCGTTTGCGATGGTGTCATGTCTTCCTTCAGACCCCTGAGTCCCGTGAGGATTTGTGTGGCCGTGGCCGGGGTTTTAAGTTGGAAAGCCGGCAATTGCAGGACAGGACCACTCCATTTTTCGGACTCCTGCACGAGGGCACCAAGCCCGTCGTTGAATTCGTGATGAAAGGTTTGGCTTGTTGTTCGACCATTCCGGAAATGTGAAACAAGCTCGAAAACGTCACCACGGCCCAATTTTTTTTCGACCCTGAAGATGGCGCCCAATGCATCTTTTTTCATGAGAAAACCCAGTCGAACGCCGGGATGTGGGCAGGCCGCAAAAAGCCTTTTGCAAAATCCGGCAAGGCTGTGTGATCAGGATGATAAACCCTGTAGAGCGAACCCTCGACCTTGAAGTCAAGGAGTTTGTGGATACCGCTCACCTTCAAGGGATTGTTTTCCGTTTCAATGAAGCCAGTGAAGATGCCTTGCATTTTGTTCGCTTGGGCGAGAGCCTTTCTGAGAAGTTTTTGCTTTGCGGACAAGGCATTCTCAGCTGAAAGTGAACGGGAAACCCGCATTGCTGTGATGTAGGTGCCCGAGGTTTCAAATTCGGTTCCAAGCTTGGGTTGCTTCACCAAAAGTTTTCGTTCCTCGTTGGTCTGCACCAGCAGGCAGGCTGCAATGATTTTTCCATCTTCCTGCAAAATCACCGGCTGTGCGTGTTCAGACAGCCGGTGGATGTCGCCGAGAGTCAAATCAAACGCAAATTTGCCCAGTTGCTGCCCGTAAAATTCAATCAGGGCAGGGTCAGTCCCGTTCGCTTCGTTGGCCTTCAAAATCAATCGACCACCCAACCGGGGAGCTTTCGGCCAAACATGCGCTTTGTATCCTACAACCCTGTTGTATTCGAGTGGAAATGACTGGCGTGACAATGCCAGCTTGGCAGGAATGTTTTTGTCGAGAATTGCAGTCAGAAACAGCGAGCATTGATCGAAGTCAGCGAGTTGTGGGCAAATGCGGACAAACTCTGCAAAGCAATTGTAAAAGCCTTGTCTTACCTTGGGCGAGGCATCGCGATCGACTCTGAGATCCTGGAGGTAACCCAGTGTCGCCGGTTGTCCACGCAGGGTTGAAGGTCGCACCGACAATGCTCCACAGGCAACAATTCGACCTTGTTCTTCGCAAACAAGCGCCGCGTGCTTTTCAGATTGAAGCCTGAGCATGGCAAAGTAGTCTTCACCACGGGTGAAGCCCACACTGAGTGCACCGGAAGACATTGATGTTGCGTTGATGAATTCAGCAATTCGAGCCGAGTCGTCCGGATTTGCCAAGCGGACGCCGGAAAATCGGCTCGTGAGCTCGCGGAAAGAGTTGGAAGCATTGGCCGAGTGGATGAGCATGCGCACCTCGTCGCCTGTCAACGGGAGTTTGACGAGCGTTAACTCCCGATGTGGCAAAAATCAACTTTCATTTTCAGGGTTGGCAGTCTGTTTCGTATGGTTTAAGGTGCCCGCCAACCACGCAGGGAGGAGTGCACAAGTGTCTCCACTGATCTCCATGTCATTTCGCAACATCTCCCGGAATCGTCGGCGTACCCTCCTGGCACTCGGCGCAGTCTTTGTTGGCCTCTGTGCATTGACGCTTCTCAGAGGATTCGTGAATTCTGTTCGTCAGGTTCAATTGGCAGCAACACTCTATGGAACCACGGGCATGGTGCAAATCCACCGTGCCGGTTACCTCAAGAACGTCCTGAGCAACCCGCTCGATCTCTCGTTTGCCGACAGCGATGAGTTGCGCGCCAGAATCCTTTCGGTTCCGCACGTGGTGGCATTGTCGCCAAGACTTCAGTTCAGTGGTTCACTGTCGGCAACTGAATCAATGGATGCGGCCGCGACGACGACAGTTTCATCGGAACCCAAAACGACGTTCATTGCAGCCAACGCGGTTGATCCTGAGCTCGATCGCAAAGTGATGCCTCAGTTTTATGAGTGGTTGATTGCTGGCTCTGCTTTCACTGCCACTGACTCAATGGCGCTGGTTGTGCATCGCGACGTTGCTGGCCCCCTCGGACTGGATGATATCGAAAAGAATCGCGCGCAGCCTGCCGAGCAGTGGCCAGTTCTTTTGGCTCCAGATGTTGACGGTTCACTTTCCGGGGAAGCGGTCCAGATCACCGGGATGTTGGGTTCTGCAGTGCCAACCGACAAGAGGCTTGCGCTCGCTCCTTTGAAAACAATCCAAAGGTTGCTCAAGGTCAACAACAAAATCACGGAATATCTCGTTCGGCTTGATTCCGTCGACAACGCTGTTTTCGTTCAATCCAGGCTGAGTGAGGTTTTGGGAGCAGAGTTCGAGGTCAGCCGATGGGATGAAATCGCCCCATTCATCAAGGATGTTCTGGAAAACATCGACAGGGTGTTTGGCTTTGTCACGGTGGTGTTTCTGCTCGTCATCATGCTCGGCATCGTGAATTCAATGTTCATGAACGTTCTCGAGCGGGTCAGGGAAATAGGAACAATGATGGCGCTCGGAATCCGGCGAGGAAAGATTTTGTCCATGTTTGTGATTGAAGGAGCCATCCTGGGTGCGGTTGGTGCATTTGTCGGATTGTTCGTTGGAATTGTTCTTGTGTCGATCGCGGCGCAGATTGGCATTCGGATTCCTGCTCCGGGCTCAACCATCAAGTTTGTCTTGCATCCATTCGTGACCCCAGCATTTGTGCTCGAATCATTTCTCTTCACAACCCTGGGTGCGGCTCTTGTCAGTCTGTGGCCCGCGTTTCGGGCATCGCGACTGCGACCCGTGGAGGCGTTGTCGGCAGTATGAATATTCTGCTTCAAGTCGCACTCAGGAATGTGTTTCGCAACCGGCGCAGAAGCTTGTTCACGCTTTCTGCCATATTGGTTGGACTTGCCGTGGTGCTTGGCATCACGGGTGTATCGAATGGGTTTTACCGTTTTTCGATCGAGAACGCCGTGAACGTCAAAATTGGCGCTCTGCAAATTCATAAATCCGGCTTCATGGACAACATTTCCTCCAATCCCCTGACGTTCAACTTCGATTATTCGCCCGAGCTCCTGGCCCGAATCGAGTCTGTCAAAGGCGTCAAGGCGGCGGGCGGACGTATCGTTTTTCGAGGACTCGTTTCCAATGGGCGGAATCAGGCCTTGTTTTTTGGCAATGCTGTGGATGTTGAGCGTGAGCAAAAGGTTTGTCCGCGCTGGCTCGGCACACTCACGGAAGGAAGTCTTCCATTGGTCCCGGGCGATTCTGGACAAGCCATGGTTGGTCAGGAATTGGCCAAGAGTTTGAATGTCGCCCCCAAATCAACTCAAGCGCTTCAAAATGACAGTTCATCGGAACAACTGCCGGGTGAATTTTTGAATCTCTCCGGCGCGAGTCCACAAGGTCGGCAGAACGCGGTTGATGTGCAGGTCAAGGCAACAACACGATCGCTTTTGCCAATGGAGGAAAAGCGATCGGTCACGTTGCCACTCAGCGTTGCCCAGTCACTTCTCGGACTGGAGGGCAAGGTCACCGAGATTGCCGTCGCGGTGGACAACCTCGATGATCTTGAGGATGTGCAACAGCGGTTGCAGAAGGTGCTCGGGAGTGAATTTGAAGTGAGCACCTGGAGTGATGTTCAGCCATTCCTTCGCGATGTCATTTTTCGCCAGCGGATCATGATTGCCATCGTCAGTGTGATTCTGTTTGTTCTGGTTCTTTTTGTGATCGCCAACACCATGACCATGGCTGTGTTTGAGCGCACGCGTGAAATTGGAACGATGCTCTCCGTCGGTATCAAGCGCGAGCAAATCCGTCGGATTTTTTTGGCGGAGTCTGTTTTTGTCGGCATCGCCGGAGCGCTGCTTGGGACGCTGTTGGGTCTCGTCGTTGTTGTTGTTCTCAACCGGATGGGAATTCCATTCGGTTCCGACGGTTTCGAAAAGGGAATGTTGCGTCCCTTTGTTGAGTTGAAGTTCGTTGTGATTGCATTTTGTGTTGCCATCGTTTGCGCCGCCTTGGCGGGTGTTTTTCCTGCCCGGCGCGCATCCAGTCTGAATCCAGTTGATGCCTTGCGCGCATCCTGAGGAGGGATTTTTCATGTTTTCCGAAAATGTGTTTGGCAGAATTTTTCTTTTTTCGTTTTCACTGCTGTTGTCCGCCGCTACTGCTTGGGCAGCCGAACCCACCGCGGACCAGCTGATTGAAAAATATGACGCAATCATGGGGCCGACGAACTTTGAGTCGTCAGCAAAAATGATGGCCAGGCGTGAAGATGGAACAATCCGTAATTACGAAATGCGTTTCGTCAAAAAAGGCAACGAAAAGTTCAGAATCTGGTTCAAGGGACCTGCAGCCGTTGCCGGTCAGGAAGTTCTCAGGGTTGGCGACAATTCCTGGGTCTATCTTCCAAATCTCAAGCGTGCGACTCGAATTGCCAATCGGGATTCCTTTCAAGGCGGTGATTTCAACAACGCAGATGTGCTGCGCGAGCGCGAAACGCAGAGCAGTCACACAGAGGACT
>JBMSQQ010000120.1:0-8176 GCA_049423385.1 Silvanigrellaceae bacterium
GCGCTCAACCGTTCCACCGCTGGGCTTGGTGATGGTCATGGTGCGGGTCACGTCTGTGGTGATGGTTTTGAGGTAGGTGTAGGATGCGTCGGTTGCTGCGGCAAAAGCCACGCTGCGTGTGCCTTCGGTCTTCATGGTGCGGCCAGTGAGGGTCTTGCCGGCTTTGGTGACGCTCATGGTGCGTGTGCGGTTTTCGGTTTCAACAAGATTGACGTCTGCAACCGCTGTGCCGCTGGTACCTTTGTCCTTGAACCTGAAATGTGCTGATGGTGTGCAGATGGCAGCAGTTTTTCGCGCAGCCGGCAGAGTCCAGACGCGCTTGAGAGTTCCCTCTGCTGTCACGTTGGAGGTGACTTTCGCCAGTGTGGAAACTTTCCCTGCTTTTGTCGCTGAGTCGGTTTTCGTTTTGTCGTAGGTCATGGTGACGGTAACGATTCCTGTGTCTGTGTCGGCGACGCAGGTCCGTGTCCCGAGTGTGTCTGCCTTCGTGGTAGTTGTTTCTGCCAACATCATTTCGGTAAACGAGGTTGCTGTTGACGCGCTGCCGCCCGAGCCGTTTTCGTTGATGGCGGTTGCGACTTCGTCCATCGTGTCGCTTTGGTTTTCGGCCAATGCTGCAGCGTTGTCGGTCAAGCTGCCCGTGGCATCGTTCAAGAAATCATTTGTAGTTTCTGTTGCACTCTTCTTGCCGCAACCGGAGACTGCAGCGACCACAGCAAAACTTGTCACAAGGGCCAAAAGTTTCATCTCAACCTCTGAAAAAAAAAAGATGCACGGCACCATGCCGACAGTCATTTTAACCACGGCGTCACAGATGTGCAGTGGTCATGTGCAGTCGTGTGCGTTAATTTGTTGACGTAACCTCGGGAGTCGTGACCCATGGAAATAAGAGTGCAGGAATTTGTTGTCGCATATGCATCTGGTGATTTTGAAGGTGCTGAACAACTGGTCGTTGAATCGTTGGCCGACCGGCCGGATGATGCGCATTGGTTGAACCGCCTGGGCTTGTTGTACATGGCACAGGGTCAGTACTCCGATGCATTGGCAGCTTTCGATCGCGCAGTCTGCGCCGATCCGCATTTTTTGGAACCATTGTTGAATGGAGCCATCGTGCTTTCCGATCTTGGTTATTACGATGATGCAACTGTGCGTTTCGATGCAGCCCGCATTCTGGATGCATCAACTCCTTCGCAGGCGGGTTCCATGGGAGCGCAGGGGGCTCCGACCCCTCCACTGGGTCAATTGCCAGCCAAGTTGGGAGTTGCTGTGGGGCGCGCAGCAGCTGAAAAATACCTCGAATTGAGCGACTCGCTGATGGACCTTGGCCTGCTTGGGCGCGCCCAGGATGCAGCCGAGGAGGCCTGTCGTTACTACGATCATGCACGTGGTCGTTTGCAGTTGGCCCGCACGTTTCTCGCTCAACAAATGCTCGACAAGGCGATCCTTGAAATCGAGAATGCCCGGCGGCATGATCCCAGGTTTGTTGAATTGCATGTTTTTAACGCGTTGCTTCATTTCGTGCGTGCCGACCGCACCAAGGCTCTCGATGCCCTGACCAGGGCTGAAATGCTTGCAGATACCACCGCCCTCGGGCAAGTGTTACGGACAGCCTTTGCTGGTCAAAACGCAACCCTGATTTGAGGGAGCATCGAACGTGTCTTCACTGCCATCCAATTCCTGGCTTGATCTGTTGCCGAAATATTCCCTGCTGCGCAATGACGATCGCAAGGCACGTTTGCGTGCCGCCGGACGCGAAATTTTCGATTTCGGAATTGGTGATCCGCAGGAGGAGACGCCGGAGTTCATCCGCAAGGCACTTGCCGACAGCATCCCCAAGGTGAGTCAATATCCGCTGTCGCAGGGGTCGATGGATTTTCGCAACGCGTGCGCGGCCTGGTGTGCGAAGCGTTTGGGTGTGAAGATCGATCCTGCATCCCAAATCATTTCGAGCAACGGCAGCAAGGAAGCAATTTTTCATATTCCACATGTGCTTCTCAACAGCGGCAGCGCACGAAGGATGATTGCATTTCCCGATCCGGGATTTCCTGTTTATCGCAGCTCGACTTTGCTGTCGGGCGGTGTGCCGTATCAGTACACGCTGGACCCTGCCAAAAATTATGTCTTTGAACCCAGCAGCATTCCACGCGACATCATTCCACAGATTGCCGCCGTGTGGATTTCATACCCGCACAATCCAACAGGAGCGCTGCTTCCGCGTGCTCAAGCCGAACTCATCTACAAATGGGCCGTGGAGCATGACGTCGTGCTGCTGTCGGACGAATGTTACGTCGACATGTATTTTCCGGGCACAGAAAAGCCGGTGTCGCTTCTGGAAGTTGCTGCCGACAACGAGTATCGCAACCTTCTTGCGTTTTTTAGCCTGAGCAAGCGCTCGGGAATGACAGGCTACCGTTCCGGCTTCGTTGCAGGCGACAATCGGCTGATCGCCGCCTTTGCAAAATACCGACCCAATGTTGGAGTGGGAACTCCCGAATTTGTTCAACGTGCGGCAATTGCCGCTTGGGGCGACGACAAGCACGTGGATGAGCGCAATGCGGTGTTTGAGGAAAAGCGCAGAATCATCGAACGTTTTCTTGCACACAACAACTTCACAGTCTTGCCTTCCACAGCGACATTTTACGTCTGGATCAAGGCTCCTGCGGGCTTCGCCAGTGGCGAGGATTATTGTGCAGCGCTTGCTGAAGCAACGGGCATAGTTGCAACTCCCGGGGACGCGTTGGGTGACAGTTCCAGGAGCTGGTTCCGGCTTGCTCTGGTTCCCACCGCACGAAAGATTGAGCAATGTGTCGGGCTGTGGCAGAACGCCATCCAGACAGGATCGCTCAGCAAAGGATGATTCCCGATGACTCAGTCAATCACCCCCGAAAAACTCAATGAATGGAAACAGATTGTCGCTGCAGCATGGAACGATCCGGAGCAGCTCAAGAACCCTAAAACCCAGCAGACTCTTGTTGGCATTTTGCGTGCTCTCGAACATGGCCAGGTGAGGGTTCTCACTCCCCTCGGAACGGAGGCCACCCACACACACGCGCCGATGACAGGCGATCTTCGGGCCTGGGATGTTCATGCCTGGGTGAAGCAGGCGGTTTTGCTGACATTGCGTTGGCGTTCGCCGCGCATGTCGACCGGAGTCACAAGTTACGTGGGTGAACAATCCGCTTCGCAGGGTCGCATTCACGGCGATTCCCTTGTGTTCCATGACAAGCTCGACACCCGTTCAGACCATGCGGAAATGCGCGTGCGGGTGGTTCCTCCGGGAGTCATTCGTGAAGGTGCCTATGTTTCGCAGGGTGCAATTGTCATGCCGGGCTACGTGAACATCGGTGCGTTTGTTGGCGCAGGAACCATGGTCGACACATGGGCAACAGTTGGATCGTGTGCACAAATCGGTGCCAACGTACACCTCGCCGGCGGGGTTGGAATCGGCGGAGTGCTCGAACCAGCCAATGCACGGCCGGTGATCGTTGGCGACAACGCATTTGTTGGAAGCCGAGCCATTGTTGTGGAAGGTGCGGTTGTCAGCGCAGGCGCCGTGCTGGGGGCAAACGTTTGCATCACTGCAACCACACCAATTTTTGACGTCACTTCGCCGGAGCGGGTGGAATATCGCGGATACGTGCCGCCCAATGCAGTGGTGGCGCCAGGAACCCGCGTGAAATCATTCCCGGGTGGAGATGTGCATTTGCAATGCGCGTACATCATTGCCTACCGAAATGAACGCACCGATGCGAAGGTGAGTTTGAATGATGTTCTGCGCGAAACAGGAATCGCGGTTTAAGCGCAAATTATTGAACTCTGCTTCCCAGTAAAACGCCAACCTGGTTTGGCGTTTTTTTATTTGCCTATTCGTTCGAGAATGATCGAACGGGCGTGTATCGTGGGCCCCAGTTGTTCAAGGAGCATCTGTGTTCCGAGAATTCTTCGGTTCAAGAACATCAGCTCCGCAGGTGGTGGCCGCAGGCGGGTCGATGTCGCAAAAGCGAGAATTTTGTCTTTGAGGCGTTGCGTCAGTTGGCAATTTTTCCAAGAAAAAATGTTGTGAACGAAAGGTTCGCAGGTGATGGCCATCATTTGCACGAAAGAGTCGCGGGCTTTGTCGTTGTCGGAGTCCAGAATGAGGTTCATCTTTTCTCCCATCCGGATGATGTCATTGCGGGTGCCGAACAGGCAGGCCTTTGAAAGTTGCCTGTAGTTTTCGCGCAGAACAGGTCCCAACTCTTCTGTGGCGCCGAAATCGAGCAGGCACAAGCGGCCATCGGGAGTGACCAAAAAATTTGCCGGATTCGGATCGGACTGGATAAATCCATTGTCGAAAATTTCAAAAAACAAAAGGTCCAATAGGATTCGACCGATTTTGTCGCGTGCGGCAACATGATCATTGGCAACATCCGGAGCGCCGTTGTTGGCAATCCAATCCTTCAGATTGATTCCCTCTATCCATTCACTGATGAGGATGTTCTCGTTCGAGTGTTCTTCAACAATTGCCGGGATGAGAATCTCGGAGGAATTCGCAAAGCAGTCGCGATACAGTTTGTAGAATTTTTTTTCTTCGAGAAAGTTCAACTCCTGCAAGAAAAGGCTTTCGACCCTCGCGAAAATGTCATCGTAGTTTGCCTTTGCCGGAAGAATATTGGCCAGCGACAAAACCCTTCGGATATTTTCGAGATCAGAGTGAACGCTGTATTCGAGTCCCGGATAACGAACCTTGACGGCAACCTGAAGTCCGTTCTTCAACCAGGCTTTGTGCACCTGACCAATGCTCGCGGCATGCACGGCTTCTTCTTCGATTCTGGCGAATGGCCATTCACCGAGAAGTGCGCCTTCGATCACCGGACGAATTTCAGGCCACGGTCGTGGGCTGGCATGTGACTGAAGTCTGGAAAGCGCTTCTCGCCATGGTTTTGGTAAAACCGTGTCATCGGCAAGGCTCAGCATCTGTCCCATTTTCATGGCAGCGCCCTTGAGTTCGTCCAGGCCCTGGGCAAGACGAAGTGCCGCTGCGCTTTCAAGTATGCCCTCTGCAGGAGTGCCGCTCAGGCTGCGCTTGAGTTTTTCGCCTCCTGCGCGAACGGCGGTGCTGCCCAGTGTCCTGAGCAGCGAAAGAGCACGTTTGCGTGAATCAGAATCTTTTATCACGTTGGTTTATTTGAACTCAGGCAATGGTGAAAAGTTTTTCGAAACGAAGGGCTTTCATTCCGGTCGCCACGGTTGGCATGGCATTTTGAATCGTCACATGTCGTTTCAAAATGGATGGAGACAAACGAAATGCAACCAGAGCCCCATATCCAAGACAGCCTTCCACTTTGCAATTGCCGAGGTCAAGGATAATTTTCTGCTGACTTGTCCCGTCACACATCAACGACAAGCGGCCTGGCAAGCTGCTGGCGGCAGTTTCATCGAGTTGTCCGTCCAGAGTCACGAGCAGACTGTCCTGGGTTTCGCGGCACTGCAAATCCATATTCGCGCTCCTCGCATGAAGGCCTCAATTTCAATTCAACTATCTGCACGGGTCAGCGTCAAGAGCTTGCGCTCGCTGTGTTTGCCTTCGTGGGAGCGCATGTGTCACCATGAAGCGCGGCAGATTCTGCAGTTCGCTCCAGGGAGTTTTTTTATGCCTCGGAATGCACGTCATTCATTTCTGGCCCTCTTTTTGCCTTTGTCAGCTGTTCTGTTGCAAGCCTGTTTGTCGACCGGAGTTCGTTCGTCCGGTTCTGTTTTGCCACAAGCTGGAACAACATTCAGTGATGGCCAATTGAAGGTGGATATTGACCACAACTGTGGCAGACGTTGCGAATCGCTGACGGCCAAATTTGAAAACACGACAGCAAGCCCAATCGAAATTCTTGTTGGTCAGGCGCGTCTCAGGCGGGGTGCCGAAAAGTTTGCATTGAAGAGGATCGACAAGGAAAAGGGCAACATTGTTGTTGCGCCGCGCACGTCCGTGTCCGCAGAGTTTGCACCATTTTCGTCAGCAAATGGCCGACGACTGACTTATGTCGTTCCGCAGGCGGTGTGGTGTTCTGTCAAGATGGATTCCGAATGCAAAAAAACCATGGAAGCCGATGCACAGTGTGCCGGCTATGCGCGTGGGTATTTCACTGTGCACAAGGAGGCCGAAGGTTGGGTGATCCTGACATTTGGTTATCGCATCGCAGATCGGACGGAAGTTCTGCAAAGTCCACCACCTGATGCCAGCAATTTTCGCGGCCCATCGGAAGTGCCGCGTGAAGATAACCAGGCTCCTGCGTTCTTTCGCGATCCGGATGACATGGTTTTCTACAAGATGGAATGCAACAACAAGTGCAAATGCAAAAACTTGACCAAGCCTCGTTCAAACTCGGAAGATGGTCTCAAGCCATTTGTCGAGGATATTCCCTGATTGATCTTGTTTTTTGTTC
Organism: Silvanigrellaceae bacterium; assembly: GCA_049423385.1. Classification (GTDB taxonomy): domain Bacteria; phylum Bdellovibrionota_B; class Oligoflexia; order Silvanigrellales; family Silvanigrellaceae; genus RFOM01. Next base: position 6,420 of record JBMSQQ010000120.1, read on the forward strand.
AAAGTGAAAAGTAGTGGAAGGAACGCGGTCGCGCGTCGAAGTCCTTGAGGCGTCGTTCAAAGCGAAGCAGGCAGATGACTTCCGTCATCAGATCCGAATGCACATTGACGACAAATTGATGCAGACGTTCAAAGACAAATTTGATGCCAAGACCACCACTTCTGCGACCATCAACGTCACCGAGGTCCAGGGTCGTGTCGAGATACTGCAGAATGGTTTCCTTTTTCAATCGACCAAATCTGTCGTTCACGGATAAACCAAATTGTTCTCCATCGAAGGCCCAACGGACCGTGACCAGATCGGTGAGGTCGAGGTGGAAGTCGGTTCTGTGCGGTTGCCCCTTGTAGCGGAAATTCGCATCGAAGACAGCGTTGAGGATGAGTTCATCCATCATCTCGGAGATGCGTCTTGAATATTCATGGAAGCGATTGTTTTCGATATTGCCGCCCAGGTATGAAACGAAGTCGCCCACGCGTTTGATGGCGTTGAGCTTGTCTTCGTGGTTGGCAATGTCCTGTCTATAGATTTCGCAGCCGCCCTTGATGTATTTTTCGAGACCAAAAACATCACAAGTCTGGAATTTGCGGATGATCGTCTGCAGGTCGCGCGGTTCGAATTCGTTGTTGTTCGAGGCAACAAAACATTGAACAGGAAGACAATCCCTGAGATTGTTCGGCAGCGAGCCTATAGCGGAGCGGATGGTCAGGATGATCAGGCAATTGGGATAATTCTGACTGAATTTTTCGACCAAATTGCTGTGGGTTTCATCTGTGATCAACAGGCTTCTTCGCAGCGAGATGCCAGGCTCGTTCATCCTTGTAAAAACTTCTTCCTCGGTATCGCACTCGACGAGTTGTATCCCTGAAGATCGAATCACAACATTGAGATCGTTCTTGTTCGCTTTTGGAAAATCTGGCAAAAACAGCAAAGCTCGCATTGAATACCCCTCATATAGAAATCGCCGCACCGGTGTTCACCCGGGGCGGCGTTCCACTTGTTATGAGTGTCAACGAGATGAATTAATTTTTCAACGTCAAACGTGAGCGGAACCAACAGGTTGGGCGCAATCCGAGGGTCTGGCCGTCAAGTTCGGTGCAGGAATATTTTGCAGCTTCTTTTTCTGCATCAAGACCGGCACGGCCGCCCGAGATTTTTTTGCCTGGGATCAACATCGCGTCAAAAGGCTTTCCGCAAAGAGCAGCCTGAAAATATGTGTCAAGGCGGCACTGTGCAGCCGGATGGTTGTCATTGGTGCGGGAAACCTTTTTCTCATCGGGTGTGTCGAAACGAGGTTCCGTGCTGTTGCCCAACTTGGAAAGCAGGGTTGCAAGCGACAATCCTGCAGCAGTCGTGCGGTAGCACAAATCACGGTCTGTCTGCTCAGTGTAGGCTTCGTCGCACTTCGACTTTTCAAAATCACCGATGCTGGAACGGAATTGCGCGTTGGCCTCTTTCTGATCGCCCCATACCCTGCGGGCACAAGCTTGTGTTGCGAAGTAATCAGACTGCCCTTCATTTGCAGCCCAGGATTGTCCCTTGAATGCAAAACCGCCGAAGTGGTGGCCAAGTTCATGGCACACAACCATGGCAAAACCATCGGGTGTGACTTCTGGTCTGCGTGCGAGGCCGCCGTACATGTTGATGATCCAGCTGTTGCCCATTTGCTGTGCCGATGCGTTTACAGTCGAGTTGCTCCAAAGAGCGTTGACCTTGAGGGTTGCTCCCTGCTTGGCGGCTGGTTCACGATATTTTCCAAT
>JBMSQQ010000121.1:0-8094 GCA_049423385.1 Silvanigrellaceae bacterium
CAAGAAACTCATCCAGGGTCATCGAGGAATTCCGCTCGAGCCAACGGTCCACTGCGACAGGACCTGCATTGTATGCGGCAATCGCCATTGGCAGATTGCCCCGATAATAATTGAGCAAACGCGCCAGGTACCAGCTGCCAAAGGCGACGTTGACTTGCGGATTATCAAGATGACTCGCCTCAAAATCGGGATACCCGAGGAGATCCGCAATGCGTTCACCCGTGGTTGGCATAATCTGCATGAGCCCGCGGGCACCCACGTTGCTGACAACCTGAGGCTGGAACAGCGACTCGGCACGCATGATGGAAAGAATCAACCAGGGGCTGATTTTGAACTCTTCAGCTGCATCGGCAATGGTCTCACGCCACGGCAACGGATAGAGGAGCTTCAATGTTTTGCCGTTTCCGGCAAGAAACTTTTTCCACTCGGAATCTCTTCCAATCGGCAATCTGCCAACGCCCTTTCGCTGATTCGATGCAAACTGGACGCTCGCATGTGCATCTCCCGAAGCGGAAAGAAACTCCGCCAATGGCTCACCAGCCTTGGAAAGCTTCTGAAGCTTTTGCCGCAAACGCCCCTTGAGAAATTCAAAATATCCCGCTTCCGATAGTATGGAAAACGGAGCTACAATCTCGGAAAAAACAGCCTTGGAGCGCAAATGCGAAATCTCGGACTTTTCAATCGATTTCAAATCACGCGCCGCAAAAGCAATGTTCCCTCGCGGGACCTGCACCGGTTGGACTTTTGCAGGTGAAATTTTCCAGGATGCAAACAAGGCATAATGATTGGAGCCATCGATGTTTGGAATCTTGCTGAAGATTTCCTTCGCTTCACGCTTGTGTCCATCAAGCTCATAGGCCCGACCGCGCCAATATTGAAGCCGGGCTCGCTGCTCCTGTCCGGATTCATGCGCAGTTGCTGCCAATGCAAGTGAAAATTTCTTGCTCAGATATTGCGCCCAGAAGGTCCGCCAAAGCACATCCTTGGGCTTCAAAATCCCTGAGAGAGTCACCGACTCCCTCGCCACGTCTTCGTATTGACCAGCATAATGCAACGACAGGACATATCGAGGTCGCGCAGTGTTTGCGATCTCTGTCTGTGGAAACTGAAGAATCAAGCTTCGATAAAATGCTGCAGCCTCGACAGGCCGATGAACACCATTCAGATTGCGAGCATGCACCATGTAAAGGCGTTCACGTGTCAGCGGCGGCTCGAAAATCTGGGAGGCAATCAACTTGCTCGTCAATTCCAGAGCCATTGGGTATTCGCGAATCGATTGCAGCCATTCCGACAAATCAAGAAGTTCATTTCGGGTTTGGCCAGAGAGTGTATCTGGGTTCTGCTGCACCATTCTGAGCGCAGCGGGAACACCCGCCAGGGACAATGAATATGCAATGATGTCTGGTCGTGAACCATACCTCTGGATGATTGCACTTCCTCTGGCACGCTTGTCAGCGAGAGACTCAACTTCCGAATCGAGGCGACAAATGGTGTCCGGTGTCACCGATTCCAGCAGACTACGCGAAACAAAAGGATAAAAGCGAAACGCCACCTTCTCGACTGCCAGTGCATCACCCGTGCGGTTGATGCGCCTGAGTTCGTCGGCGAGTCTCCTGAGCAAAACCATGTCGGAGGACGAAAGCATGTCGCGGTTCAGTTCGGTCCGGTATTTTTCGAACTCTCCAAACGCCTCGCCAACCAAACCTCCAAGCAGGTAGTTTCGGATGGCCCGCACCACGACAGAACGTGTTGAAGGATTCCAAAAAAGGCGGCCTTCACCAGAGCCAATGGCAGATTGAAGCTCGCGCAATCCATTCTCTGCAAAATGAGCAGCCTCGGACCATTTTCCCTGTGCTTCCTTCAGTTCCGAAAATGCAATATTCCAGACAGCCCGTACGGCACCATCACTGATCAATGACTTGGCCAGGCGCAAATCCTTTTCTGCTTCGTCAAACTTGCCGGCACGCAATCCAACACTTGCAGACGCTATCAATCGCGCGGCCCGCTCATCGCTCACGTGGCTATTCGCATGCGCCGCTTTTTTTTCCGCTGCAGTCGCAATCCCAGCCTGCTGCAACACGACGCCCGCAAGCGCCGTCAGTGCAAAAAGTCGAGTTCTGCCGAATGCCATATCTCAAGCTCCTGATTGACGTGCTCAAAGCCTACCGCATCCTTAGGCGACCTGGTGCGTCAATCCATCGGTGTTGCAAGTCGCTCGTCCTTGAGAGTTGATTCGGTTATGGTTTTCTCCTTGCAAACACATGAAATAACTAAATAAAAAATTGACTTAATTTTATGGCGGAAGGATCGAAAAGGTCAGCGGCTCGTTTGGAGACCAACCCATTCGGCGAGGAAGAACCGCATGACAGAAAGAATCGACAAGCAGCACCGATATCCATGGGAAGTGATTGAGTTGGCAGTCATCTGGTACCAGCGTGACCATCTGACTTATCGCGCTGTATCCGACAAACTCATGCAGCATGGTGTCGAGGTTTCGCACAAGACGGTGTTCGAGTGGGTTCAAAAATTTGGAGATGTTGTTTCGAGCAGACCGAAGCGAAACCTGAAACCGAAAAACTCCGGACTCAACATTGAAGAGTCGTACGTGAAGGTCAATGGCGAATGGAAATACCTGTACCGGTCGACAGACGGACGAGGGAACATTCTCAATGCCGTCTTGCGCAATCGTCGCAATCTTGCGTCGGCGAAGTCCTTCCTGAAGCGCGCTTCCGACGAAAATTGACTTTAAGTGCGTATTCCACTCTTCCAATTCTTGGGTAAGCCCTCAAAACTCCTGGCTTCGTCTTCTTCTGTTGCGGCACGTCTTACAATTCTGTAAGCGTCGCCGCCAACTCTGGCGTTCTGGAAACAATCCGCTAGAAACCCACCTCAGGACAGCGAACAATTCCAATAGCAGAGGAACCAGGAGGAGAAATGCAAAGTCTTGCCGGAAACCAATATGTGATAACCCTCGATGATGATCCCATGGTGTCGAGAATCATCGAAAAATCTTTGTCACTCAGGTCCGTTTCTTTTCCCACGATCACGGAGTTCACACAGCGCATTCCAAACATGGATCCCTTGGCGGTTTTTGTTGATATCCACCTGGCAAACGATCAGTCAGGACTCGACATCGTTCCGCAGCTGCGTTCCCGCTGGCCTTACAGCCCGATTATTGTGATCACCGCCGACCCCGCAGACGACTGGCTGGTCGATGCATTCAGAAAAGGTGCAGATGACTTTCTTTTGAAACCAATCAAGCCGAGAGAGGTTCAAGCTCGCTTTCAAACCCGATTGACACATTTGCAGGACAGGGCTGCGAAGAGCGCGCTGTCGGCTGGAGACGTGAGTCTCGACACGGCACACAGGGTTGTCACAGGTCCCAATGGCCGCCAGTTTCTGGCACCCGTTGAGACTCTTCTTCTCGCACAGCTGATCAAAGCCAAAGGTACGGTTGTTCCCAAGGAAACACTCAAACGCGAGGCATGGGGCCCTGTTCGGGTCAGCGACAATGCATTTTACCGTAAACTTTTTGAACTCAGGCGAGCCCTTGAAGGGGTTTCCACCAACGTGAAGATTCAATCCATATATGGCGCTGGCCTGAGTCTGGATGTGCAAACCAATGTCACGCCGATGCTGAGCGCACTTTGAAATCACAAAAACAGAAATCAATTTTCCTGATCGGGGACCAGCGTGAATCAAGTTTCCAAACAACAACCGTCCGAATTACCCGTCATCGATGTGCAGCAATTGGAAGTCCTGGAAGAACTCTCTGACGAGAATGAAAGCATCGTCGATGAACTGACCCGCATGTTCAGGTCAACAGTCCCGGGATTGCTTGCAGATTTGTCTTCGGCAATAACAGCAAGCGACAGGGATTCTGTTCGGCGGATTTCGCATCGCCTGAAAGGCTCGGCTGCAAACATCGGCGCAAAACGCATGGCTGAAGAATGCAGTCTGCTCGAGCAACGGGCCAAAACCAATTGCGGAATTATCGAAGTCGATTGTTTTGCAGCCATCCAAGGCCACTACGCGGAATCCGAGCTGGCTCTTGTCAGCTGGCTGAAAAATCGTTCCTGAAATATCTACAATTATTACCAAAAAAAGAAAATCGGGGGCATCAAATGCTCCCGATTTTCGTTAACGTTGCGCAGTCAATCCGATCACGTTGTTCCAAGCCGAAAGGAAAGGACTGCATCCAGCAATGACTCTGCTCAATGCAGGACTGCGAACAACGTCCCACCCCTCAGCACCCGCCAAATCAGGGGGAGATTTCTTTCAGGAATCTCCCCTCTCGCCAGTCAGATTGCATTCCGACATGAAATTCTTTTTTCTGGAGGTGTCATAACAAGAACAGATTCCTGCTCAGCAGCCTCCTTTCGGGAGGATTCTGTCTCAACAATTCGATGACCAATGCAAATCAGAATTCGGCAAAGCAAGTTCAATCGGCAGACGACTGTCGATGGCCCATGCTGCAAATGCAGGTGCCGGAGGCATGGAATGTTCTAGCGCAGAGTGGAAAAAGCAAGCCGGGTTTTGGAATCACGATTGCGCATCTTGATACGGGAATCATTCCATTGAATTCCATCCTGTTCACCAACAAGGTTTCGGCTGGTTCACTGGGAGTGCAGCTTCCTTCCATGAGTTCACAAGTTCCCGGTTTCAATTTTGTTCAACCTGAGTTGTCTCCACTGGACAATGATCCCAAAGCCCTGAGTTTTGGCCACGGAACTTCCACAGCAAGTCTCTTTGTCGGCTGGCTTTCTGCAGGCGAAAACCAGCCCTTTGAATTCCGGGGTCTTGCGCCCTGGATCAAGCTTTTCCCGATCAAGGTGACCGACAGTGTTGTGATGGTCGGTAACATGTCCACACGCGGAACGGCTGATCTGAGGAATCTCGCCAAAGGCATCGAACTCGCGACCAAACTCAAGGCACACGTCATTTCCATCAGCCTTGGAGCCATGTTCGATGCCGAGGGCCTGATTCAAAAGTCGGTCGAAAATGCTATTGAAAATGGAGCGATTGTGGTGGCAGCCGGTGGACAAACATTCCCGGTGGGATTGATTCCGCTGCCGGCTCGACTCCCTTCCGTTGTGGCAGTTTCCGCATCGACGCGCGAGAAAATGCCGTGGTCTGAAGCGTTCACCGGCAGACACATCGATTGGTCAGTCCCTGGGGCAGACATCTGCCACGTCAGGGCAGGACTTGTTTCCGGCTTGCCCGAATTTCCCATCGATATTGACTCGATTGTCAGAATTTCCGGTCGCCGCGGAGATGAGCTGAAGTTCACGGATGGGCTTATAATCTCAAGTGGAACCAGCTTTTCCACCGCGTTCACTGCGGCAGCAGCTGCTCTTTGGCTTCAGTTCCATTCGCCTGAGGAGCTTGCAAATCGCTATGGTCGAAAAAACATCAGCAAGCTCTTCGAAGTCACGTCCAAGAAGTTTGCGATGGAAACCCCGCCAGGTTGGCAGAGCGAAAAGCACGGTCGCGGAATTCTCAATATTCACAAGCTTATCACCGCACCCCTACCCTGCGGCGAGACGGACAACAAGGAAACCTGCAAAGTCAAGACAGAGCACTTTCTGAATTTCGCGCCATGATGACGCCTCAATTGTGTTGCACGGACAGAAATGAGGGTAGACTCCGGCAAATTCACCGAAGTTGCTGAGGACTGTTGTCATGGTTGCACTGTCTTTTTATTTCCAGGTTCACCAACCCTACCGTTTGCGTCCCGTTCGTCTCGACGAAAATGGCGACGGGCCCTCACTTTTCAGCGACGAAAAAAACAGAAGCGTTTTCCATAAAGTTGCCCAGAAATGTTATTGGCCCATGGGAAAACTTCTCGAACACCTGCTCCTCAAATACCCCAACGACTTCAAAGTTTCGTTTTCATTCAGTGGAACGTTCCTCACCCAGTGTGAAGAATACGATCCAGATCTGATGGGGCTCTACAAATACATCGGCAGCTTGCCCAATGCGCATATTATCTGCGAAACATCACACCATTCGCTTGCCGCTCTCAGATCGCCAAGCGAATTTTCTCAGCAGGTCCAACAACAAAGGCAAACACTCAAAAAATTGTTCGGAAAGAGTCCACGCGTATTCCGAAACACCGAGCTCATCTACTCCGATCATATCGGCGGCCTGGTGGCTGATCTCGGTTTTGAAGGGTGCCTTCTCGAAGGCTGGGATCCTTGGCTACCCCAGGGCTGGAATGCCCATCATGCTTTTCATCACCCGACCCGGCAAAAGTTGAAGCTTTTTCCAAAGAGCTACAAACTCTCGGACGACATGGCTTTCCGCTTTTCGGATCGAAATTGGCCAAGCTGGCCACTGACCGCCGATCGCTATATCAATTGGCTTGAGGCTCTGCTTGATGGTCAACACGAGTTTGTCGGTTTGTTCATGGATTATGAAACATTTGGTGAGCATCAGTGGTCCGACTCGGGCATCTTTCATTTCTTCGAAGATTTGATTCACCGCGTCATTTCGCATCCCAACCTGCATTTTGCTGGCGTTGACGATCTCCTGGCTCTGCCTGCGCAAAGTCCAATGGTCGTTCCTGTTCCCACGAGCTGGGCAGACACCGAACGGGATCTTTCAGCTTGGTTGAGCAATCCTCTCCAGGAAGAGGCCCTCAACAAAATCATGCAACTTGAACCATTGGTGCAAAGTCTCAACAAACCCGAAGTGACGGAAGAGTGGAGGCGACTCCAGACAAGCGACCATTTCTATTACATGTGCATCAAATATTCGCACGATGGTGATGTGCACAAGTATTTCAGCCCGTATGATTCTCCATATGACGCCTATCTTGATCACCGGAGTGCAGTCGAGGCCTTTGAACGGTCATGCCAACAGCAATTGCACGAACAGACAATCCATGAACTGCCGCAAACTGGTCATTTTGCAAGAATCATTCCATCGGAAAGCGTGGCAATTCAGACTAGTCTTCACTGAAGAGGGACGTGTTTGCCGCCCTCTCAAATCTTTGCGGGGAAGGAGTGGCCATGTCTTCACCTTCAAGCGCACAATTGCCATTTGTTTCATCTTGTCGAAAATTGCTTGAAAACTTCAGAACAAGGCCGATGCTTGCTTTTTGCATTGGTCTTTTTGCTTTTTCCTGTGCAAGGGATCCAGCCACCATTTCCCGCGATTCACGTGTTTATGAAGCGTGGGATGTGATCAACCAGCCTTCGCGATTCGGTCGGCAATTTGAGACACGTTACGAGAATCTTCCAAAGACGGGCATGCTCGGCAAAGTTCCATGGTCGGATTACTACTGGCCAACTCAACGCGCTGGGATAGCCTACCGATGGCAGCTGCCAGGAAGTCTGCCGTTTGGTTACACCCTCTACAGCCGTCAAGGCATATCCAGCCTGTCGCGCGATCAAATTGCTCAACTTTCGCCTGCTGAAAAACTTGACATCTTCATGGGGCGCTTCGACTTTCCGACGGTGAATTCTGAACGGAAAAGAACCTATCCGGGTGCTGCAGCGTGGGAAGGACTGTGTCACGGCTGGGCCCCTGCTGCCCTCGAATTTTCAGAACCCGGTCCAGTGACTCTCGAAAGCGCGGCTGGGATCCGGATTCCATTTGGTTCTTCCGATGTGAAGGCACTTCTCACCTGGTACATGGCAACGCATTCAAGTTCGATTGCCGTGGGACTGGGTGGCAGATGCAATCTGGGTGGGACGATCGGCATGAGCACCTCGGCTTGTCGCGATGCAAATGCAGGAGCCTTCCACATCGTTCTGAGCAACCTGCTGGGGCGTGCCAAGGAAGGATTCATCATGGATATCGCGAGGGCAGCTGAAATCTGGAATCAACCGGTCTATGGCTTCCGCAGTCGCGAACTTGCTCGCCAAGGAGCCTCTCCCGGAGCCGCTCCAGGAACACGCCAGGAGATCGTGGTCGAAAGTGAGGTCTACTACACAATCGAAATCGAGCCACAATGGAATCCGATGGGACAATTGCTGGAACGACCCGCAGTCAATTCCGTTGCATACCGTTACAGACTCGAATTGGACTCACAAGGAAACATTCGCGGCGGTGAATGGCTTCAGGATGCAAGACCGGACTTCATTTGGC
>JBMSQQ010000122.1:0-8070 GCA_049423385.1 Silvanigrellaceae bacterium
CACCCTGAACGCTTGCAAAGCTGCGCAAGCCGCTGTCTCCGCGCTCGAGCTCCTTCATGATCAGGCCATAGCTGAGACTGTCCAGACCACTGCATCCGTAGCCCTTGAGCTGGGCGCCAAGCAATCCAAGCTCACCCAGCTTTGGAATGATTTCCGTTGGAAAAGTTCCCTCTTCATAAGCAGTGCGGAGGTGCGGACGGAAAGTTTGATCCACAAATTGCCGCACCATTTCGACAACCAGTTTTTGCTCCTGGTTCAAAGTCGAGTTCAAATCCAGAAAGTCGCTGGGATTGATAGCCATGGTGTGTTCTCCTTGTTCCTTAAGCTTCAGCCTTTATCATCTTTTCGGCAATTGTGGTGTCGAACAGAGATCTCTGTCCACGACCCATGGCTCCACCGAATGTGGAAAGGATGTGAAGTGTTTGTTTAATAGTCTGAAATGACTGAGGTTTGCTCGACAATCCCGCTGCCAGTCTAGCCCATGCGGTGTGAACAATTTCCTCGGGATATTCGTGCAGCTCGAAGGCTTTTTGAATCATCGGCTTACTTTCCGACATAAACTCATCCAAATGAATGTCATGCTCGTTTTTTAGCCATAGTTTTATTTTTTCATCACTGCGAATCAGGGTCGTGAACAGACCTTGCAAGGACTGTTTCAGATGCGAGATTTCAAGATCCTGTCCGAGTGCTTCAAAGCGGAATTGCGATGCATGGACAATAAAGTCAAAAAGGCGTCCCATTTGAACGGGTGTTCCAAGCATTGCGGATTGTGCCACGAAGGTGGTGCCGACTTTTTTTGTGTACGAGTTTCCGACCACCGACCGAACGTAGGTCGAAGAGCAGTGGAGAAGTTCCGGAGGGCAGAGGACAGCCCAGGTTTGAATGCGCGAATCGATGGTTTTGTTGGAGAAGTAGAGATTGAATTCGGCTTCAAAGTCGGTTGTCGATCGCAGGCCGCGAACCAGATGACGGATTCCGTGAGAGCTTGCGTATTCGACCACCAGTCCTGGGGTTGTGGCAATGACAATGGAATTTTCAACGTGGAACGGAGTCTCGGATTTCCACCAATTGCTGCATGGGTCGATAGATGACGCGATGATTCGAGCCCGGGTCAGGGGGTCGATGCTGCCTTGCTTGCTCGGGTTCACTGCGACCAGCACATGCACTTCGCTGAACACATCCAGGGCCGATCTGAGCACAGCGTCGTGGCCGATGGACCATGGGTCGAAAGAGCCTGCGTAAATAGCTGAAGTCATCTGTCGTCCTTCTTGTTCGAATAAGGTAACGGTGCTTTTTTTTCCGAGCCTGCAAAGAAGTATGTCACAACGCTGACCAGGGGTGCTTCTCTCGAGGTCGGTCCTGATTCTATCCTATAAATATATATGCCTGAAACGACGCAGATGGGCGAGGACCAGAGCCATGGCGAAGATACTTTTGTTGGATGACAGCCCTACGATGCATCGGGTGGTCAGGCTGACTTTTGCCGATGACCAGCGCCTGGAGATTGCCGTTGCAAGGACAAGGGCCGAAGCAGACCAGACCCTCTCGATGCAACCACCCGAAGTGATCATCGCCTATGTGCGTTTCGATGGTCTGAGCGATCCGCGTTATTTCCAAAACCTGCGGATGGTCACGCCACGCGTGCTTCTTCTTGCCGAGAGCGAGGAGAACCTTGAACAATTCGACCAGGCCGGATTCGACAGGGTGTTGCGCAAGCCATTTCACAGTGACGAGTTGCGACAGGTTGTTGAAGACATGCTCAGCCAGGACGGCCCAACGGTGGAATACTCGGTGGCTCTGCCCGTGGCCGTCGATCCCAGGGAACAGGCAGCAAATCGATTGCAGCCTCCACCACCTCCGCCTCCGCCTCCGCCTCCGCCGATTTCCGTTTCTCCACAAAGGGCCACTCCATCCAACCCGCCGCGCTCTTTTCCACCTGAACAGTTCGCTGCACCTTCACTTGTTGCGGAATCGAGGGCGGACAGCGTTCCGCGTTCGGGCGGAGCTGCCTCAAACACTGCGCAGCCGGATTCTTTTTTACCTCAACTGACTCTTGATTTGAGTGATTTTGAAAAATCCATTGAGGAAAATTCAGCGTTCAGCAAGCGGCCCCAGATGATGCCTCAACCGCAGTCGATGATTGCAGGTTACACGGACAAGGATGAGGCGCCCAGGCTATCCCAGTTCCCCACGGATGAAATCACGATTTCGCAAGCGTCCTGGAAGCCCGAGGCCCACGTTGGGGCAAGTGGTTCAATGGCGACGACAAGTCGACCTGTGCCGCCGCCTCCGTTGTCTTTGCAAATAGATCCGCCTCCGAAGCAAGTTCCTCCACCACCACGATCCCTTGAGCCCCAAAGGATGACTGGCCCGCGTTCCATCGAACCTCAATCAAAGAACGCTCCTCGTGTTATCGAGCCTGTCTTGCCAGTAAATGAACCGTTTGAGTTGGGCGATATTCACCTTTCGACGGCGAACAGCAGCATGCTGGGATTGCGTGGTCCTGAGCGATCCACCGGTGCCGCCGCGGCAGCGGGAATTCCTCCGCGTGCAAATGAACAACCTGGTCTTTCACGGAACGATGTTGAGAAAATAGTGGGAGATGCCATTGCGACAGCAGTCAACAATGCGGTGCGGCAGGCGTTGACGGAAACACTCCCGGATCTTCGTCTCGCGTTGGTGAATGAGGTGAGTCAGCGGGCAGTGGATCAACTGACCGATGAGATTTTGAAAGTCAAAAGAACGCTGCGTGAACAGATGATTGAAGAAATTCGCGACGTCAGTGCACAATGGCTCAAGCGCGAAACGCCTGGATTGGCAAAGGACGTCATCCGCGAGGAAATCCGCAGGGTCATCGAGCAAATGTGAAACTGTCTGAAGACAGTTTTATGTCAGCGTTTTAACCAGTGAGAGTACAATCTGGGCAGGCAGGTTGGCTTGCGTGAGCAAACTTGTTCCGGCTTGCACGAGAATGTTTGCCTTGGTGAGATTCGAAATTTCCGTTGCATAGTCCACATCGCGAATGCGGCTGCGTGAGGCCTGAAGGTTCTCGGAGGCAACATCGAGGGCTTCCATGGCCTTTGCCATACGCGAGCCAATCGCCCCGAAACTCGAACGATAGCCCGAAATTTTGTCGATTGCGTCGAAAAAAGATTCGCCGATGCTGGCAATTCCAGTGCCGAAAACACTTTCAACATCATCAATCGAGATGCCATCGCCCGTGATGAGTGTCTTCAAGGATTGAATGCCAAGATTCTCTGCTGTCGCAACAATTTCCTTGAATCCTTCAAGCGACACAAGTCCGGAATCCTCTTCACCTTCGAGACCTTTGGCAGAGCCGATGCGGAATTGGATGGATTCCTTGCGCTCGGACTCGGACGAGGAATCAGACAACAGGTTTGTTCCGTTGAATTGCGTTGTCGTTGCAATGCGATTGATTTCATCGCGCAGGGTTTCGTATTCAACAAAGATGAATTTGCGCTCTTTGTCGGACAACGTGGGGCTTCCGGCCTGAATCGCAAGTTCCCTGAGTCGGTTGGTGATGTTCGCAACCTCATTCAGGGCTGAATCTGCGGTTTCGACGAGGCTTACGGCGTCGTTGGCCGTTCGTTTTTGGGCGGATAGCTCGCGCAACCTGTAAGTCATTGTGTCTGAAAGAGCCCTGTCGCCCGGCGCCGGATTGTCGCGTGTGAAAACGATTCCGCTCGACAGCTTTTCCAGACTGTTCTGGGCTTCTTCCGTCGCCCTGCGGATGTTGTTTTCTACTTTTGGATTGCCGACAATTCGCAACCCCATGGCTTCAAGTCCTCCGGTTGTCGCAGGATTGGCCTCAGCCAGCCATTCGCGACTCTGCCGGAGTATCGACGAGGTTCATGATTTCTTGAGCGCATTGTTCAAGTTGTTCTGTAATTTCATTATTTTGGGCGGATGGAGGCAGTTTTCTGGAGGTCGCAAAGCGGGATCCGTTGTCGACCAACATGCGCAAAGTGTCCATCTCCGAGCTTGTTGTTGCCAAGGAGGCAGTCAGACGAATCAATATGTCATTGGTTCGCATTGTGCCTGTATGTTCGTTCTGCTGCCTATGCAGTGTTTCTTCCGCCCGTGAAACCTCTTTTTGAAGGCTCGCATCAACGATGCGCAGGTTCTGTGACACGCCAGCCAGATGGGTCTCAATCGTCGAGAATCCATTTGATGTCGATTGGAAAGAATCTTTCAGCATCATGGCGGTTTTGCTTGCCAGACGACTTCTGTTCTGGACTGAATGGGAAACGTTTCTTCCAGTGCACACCTGATCTTCGATGCCCAGAAAGAGGCGTGACATCTGGCCGATACGTTCACGCAGGATAATGAATTTTTTATCGGCCACATCCGCGGTGGAGTTTGTTTTTCTGAGATCGTTGTGACTTTCTCCGAGCATGCGGAGCGCATGTTTTGTTTCCAGATCAGCCAATTCGATGCGGTCGAAAAGATCTCGGGTCGCGGAGGATGAACGTTCTGCAAGTTTCCGGATATCCTCAGCCACAACTGCAAAGCCTTTGCCTTCCTCGCCTGCGCGGGAAGCTTCGATGCTGGCATTCAACGCGAGCAGGTTCGTCTGCTCGGAAATATCATCGATGACATCGACAATGTTTACAATGCTGCTGACCCTTTCCTGAAGGATTGTCAGCCGTTCGCACATGCTGCCAACGGTCGAAAAACTGCCGGCAATTGCTGAGCGCATCGAATGGAGAGAATCGCGCATCTGTTGAGAATCGCTGTGCAGATTGTCCTGTGTCTGGATGGCCCGCTCGATGAATTGGGCCCAGGTTCCCATGAGTTCGGAAAGAGTTCGAACCTCATCTTCCATGTTTTTTGAATCGACCTGGATGGACTCGCAAAGGCGGTTCCAGGATTGGCTTTTTTCTATGAAACCTCGCACTTGCGACAAAGTGTTTGCGCAGCGGATGTTGGCGTTGCTGACCTGATTCTGGGCGCCAAGCAAATCAATCATTTGTTCGCCGAGAAGTGATGCATTTGCGAGCTGGCTTTCCTCGACAGCGCCAACAGCTCCCAGTGACTCCTCAATCCCGGCACGCATCGAGGAGACACTTTCAAGAACCGTCTGAAGTGTGTTGCCGATATCGTCAAAGCACTTGTTGATCTGATCATGAGCCTGGGTGTTGTCTGCAGATTGTTGATCTGCTGAAAGCCTGCCGAGCCTTTTGACCTGCAGGGCAATTTCCCTGAGGATCAGGTCCACGGCCAGCGGCAAGCCTGAGCTGCCCATCGGTGTTGGCGCTCCGTTCAAGCTGTCTGTATTTTGCCTGGCTTCCACTGAAGGCCTCCGTTCCGCCGATTCTCAATCGTCCGCTCACTGATCGGTGCCTGTTCGCAACTTTGAAGCTGCACCGTCATCAGGCAGGACACTGGGCAATTTTTTTCACGACTGCCTTCAGGGTCTGCGGGATTTCGTTGTCCTTTGCGTGATTGGACAGGTCGACAACGATCAGGTTGCCGCTCCAGCTGATTTCAAGCTTGTTCTCCTCGAGCATGGAGAGTTGAACACCAAAGTCCTTCAGCCTGTCGGTCGCCATGACAGCCGCTTCATTCCTGCTCCTGGCCAGTGCGAGCCGCATTCCAAGTAAATTCACTGCTGCAGCCATGGCGGGGTCAATGACAAGGGCTGAATCATTTTTTGCATTCTGGGCGGGACTTGCGTTTTTAGGTTCTGACGCCTTTGGCTCGGGTTTCCGAGGCTTGATTTTGAGGCGTTTGAATTCCTCGTCGTCCAGCAGTGGCTGGGAATCGTCTATCAGCATCACCTCTTTGCGAAGGTGAGTTGCAGAAATTCCGACTGCCCCGCGTGACGCTTCAAGCAGGCCCGAGAGGTTGAGTCTGCCCGGCTCAACGCCGTACAGCCGGCAAAGTCCGTTTGATAGCTGTTGGACGGTTGCGATGACGGGAACAATTTTCTTTCCAAGAAAGAATTCAAGTTGTTTGATTGTGCCCTTGTCGGTGGGGTCTTCAATCAACACGTAGAGTTCATTTTTTTCCTCGGCAATGGCCAAAACGCAGTAATGAAGGGCGATGTCGGCCGGGATGAGTGCTCGGAGACTGTCATCCAGTTCCTCGATGACTTTGTCCGTGGCTGCGGAAAAGCCATAGTACCGTTGTAGAAGCTCCTTGATTTCAGAGGGCGTTGCGACATTCAGGGAGCGCAGGATTCGAACGGGATTTTCACCAAGTTGGCGTGAAGTTCGCCTCAATGCGGTCAACTCGGTGGACGACAGATGGCCGTCCTGATACATCAGATGGAGTAAATCATGCATGGAAGCTCCGTCCTTGGCAGTGTGAGACGCCTCACTGCCGAAAGAATACACGGATTTATGCATTTTTGTTGGGCAAGAGTTTGCGTGCTGATCGTCGGATTGACGTCAGGCTTGAATTTCTGTGCTAATGTGATTGTTGTGACGTCTCCAAGGAGTGAGGGACCCAGGGCTATGAGCAAGGCGGATTTGGCGGCTGAAAGAAAACTTCAAATCATCAATGCCACCATCGAATGTATCGCGCGGTACGGTTACAACAATTTTTCGATGCAGGATGTTGCGCGGATTGCAGATGTTTCCAAAGGAATCATCCATTATTACTTCCTGAACAAGGAAGACCTCATGATGGCGGTTCTTGAACGCGTCGCGGGCGATATCGAGGGATTGCTGACGGGAATTACGGAAAAAACCCAGGATCCTGTCGAACAGCTCCGCCAGTTGATCCGCGTTTGCTTCGATATCGTTCGCCAGAAACGCGAATATTATTGCATCAACATGGATTTCTGGACGCAAATCAACCAAAAGGAAAAGGTCAGGTTGGCCGTTGCCAAGCATTATGGAAAGTTTCGCAACACGACGGCGGCCATTGTCCAGTCCGGTGTTGATGCGGGCTTGTTCAAGCCCATCGATCCAACTCACGCGGCAAGTGTCATCATTGCCATTGTCGATGGAATTTCATTGCAATGGCTGTTTGAGGAAAGTTCTTTCCCCTACGATGACATGATTAAAACCAGCGAAGAAGTTGTCCTGAGATTCTTAACCAAATAACCCGTTTTTTGCTTAGCGAAGAGGTATCCAGGGATGGATATTGGCGAGATTTCGGGCGGAATTGACGATGAGTCGATTCTACCTCCGCAAAGTCCGGAAGAATATCGGCATCTGGTGGCTCTTGTATCGTCCATCGCCGATTTCCCACGAATGCATCAAAACGAGCAAAATGTTCTGATCCGTGAGCTCGAATCATATGAATGTTATCGGCAGGTGGATCAGTTGTTGCGCTGGAGACTGGCAAATCCAGGTGCATCTCGCCAGCAATTGATGCAAGACTTTGTTTGGTTGATGCGGGTCCTGTATTTGGGTCTCGATTCCTTTGACTCTTTCCTTGATGTCGCAAAGCAATACATTCGTCAGCTGCAAGTGCCTTTTTCAACAATTCGGTTGCATATTCTTGACGAAATTCTCGGGACGGAAAACTTCAAGGAGCACGCTGTTGTTCTACGTGAGGTTCTTGGTGAAGTCCAAGAGAACTCACAGAAAGTCCTGCTTCTCGAGCGATTGGCGTTGATCTATGAGAAGAAACTTTTTCTCGAGACTGAATACGAACCCATCTATCATCAGATTTTGGCATTGGACAAAACCAACGAGAAGGCGAGAAAGTTTTTCAAGCTCATTCATATCCACAATATGGAATGGGCAGATGCGGCAGAGCAACTCAAGGTTTTGGCCCAGCATGCCGGAAGCATCCAGGAAAGGGTTCGCTACTCGCACGAACTCTCCCAATTGTATCTGTATAATCTGAATCAACCTGGTGCCGCGCTGGAGTTGCTCAGGCCTTTGGCCATGCAACATCCTGAAATCCGCCACACGTTGATTGAAGCTTTCGAGCGACTGGATCTCGTGGACGAATTGTTGTCGTCTTTGTCGAGTTTTGAACGCAGCTCACGGGACGTCGAGGAGTCGGGGCAATTCAAGTTCCGGCGCGGCTGCGCTCTGCTGAAGGTGGGGCGAACCGATGAGGCAGTCAAGGCATTACGCGAGGCTCTCC